>JBDKHH010000246.1:0-3502 GCA_039797785.1 Bacteroidota bacterium
GGAATGCTTGTTCTGGCATTTCAGCTGGAAGTGTAAATGGTAACAATTGTTCGTATTTGATACCGATTAAGTCAGCACCTTTGCATTCGTTCGTAACGAAGTAAGGCACAACTTTATCTCCAGCGTTATAATTTTTTAAATCTTCAACTGATTCAACCGCTTGGAACCCTTTGCTAAATTGATATCCTACTAAATTCTTAGCAAGAATTACGTTGATTGGTTCGAAAGTATATTGGTTGAATGATTGTACAAGTTCGTAATCGATTTTTGGACCAACACACAAGGCAGTATTCGAAGGCAAGGTCCAAGGAGTTGTTGTCCAAGCTAGGAAGTGAACTGTTCCATTCACATCAAATGGCAATTTCTGACCATCTTTTACTTTGAATTGTGCCACAACAGTCGTATCGGTTACATCGCGATAACATCCTGGCTGATTCAATTCGTGAGATGATAATCCTGTTCCAGCAGCCGGTGAATACGGTTGAATCGTGTAACCCTTATACATCAAGTTTTTGGCATACAATTGTCCCAACAACCACCAAACTGATTCCATGTATTTTGAATCATACGTGATGTAAGGATTTTCCATATCTACCCAATAACCCATTTTCAGGGTTAAGTCATTCCAAATATCGGTGTAACGCATGACTGCTTCTTTACACGCTTTGTTGTACTCTTCAACTGAAATTTTAGAGCCAATATCTTCTTTGGTAATTCCCAATTCTTTTTCAACGCCAAGTTCAACTGGAAGACCATGTGTATCCCAACCAGCTTTGCGTTTTACTTGGAATCCTTTTAGGGTTTTGTAGCGACAAAAAATATCCTTGATCGAACGCGCCATAACGTGGTGAATTCCAGGCAAACCATTCGCAGATGGAGGACCTTCGAAGAAAATGTAAGGCGTTTTTCCTTCACGTGTTGCAATCGATTGCTCGAACACATTGTCACGTTGCCACTTTTCCAACACCGTTTTCGCCACATTTGGCAAATTCAATCCTTTGTATTCCGGATAGTTATTTGTCATGATTCCTTGATAAAATGAATGCGCGAAGATAAGGAATTGCGACCAAGACTGCAAGTTCGTGAATGATTAAGTCCGATTGTTTTTAAAAATGTGTTTTTGAAATTAGATAATATGAAAAAGCCTCCTAATTTAGGAGGCTTTCTATCATTAAAAAAGTGATTTTATTGTTCGTCGAAATTCACTTTGAACATCATGTCTTGTTTTCCTTTAATGTACATTTCTACGGCAAAAGAATTTTCAGATAATCCTGTGATACGATCTAAACTGTATTGATAAACCTCAGTTCCATCAATTTCTTTGTACCCGAACAATGCTAGGTATTTTTTGTCACCGTCTTCATTACCGATTCTGTAGGTAATTACTTGTCGTTCTTTTGGCATGCATAAGTAAGGTGCATTTTCATCACCGATGGTAGAATTTTTTGGATTGTCACTGAACAAAATGTATGTGTAATTTTCAGATGTGAAAAGCTTGAATGATTCAAATGTTGAACGTTTTGGAAGTTTTTCATTCCATCCTAGTTCACCGTCAGCATTGATTTTTGTAACAATCACATCATCGTAATGGTACGTTGTACGAGTATTTCCTTTAGAATCTGTTGTTGTCGTGATATAAAAGATTTCTCCAGCCAAGACAATGCTTCCGTCTTTCAAAACTTGCGCTTTTCGCATATACAAATTGTTCATAACAAGATTTCCTTCGTCGTCGGCCTTTTCCATCTTATTCTTTTGTTTCTCAGAAATTCTTTTATTTTTCTTAATAAATTCCAATGAAAATTCATACAAAGTAGGCTCACTCAATTCTCCTTTCGCCGAAAGGGTTGAAATGAACGTGCCATCTACTCCCCATGATTTTGGTTTTCTGTAATATCCCGCACAAATAATATCATTCTTGCTATTTTCTACCAAAACAACATTATGAATGAAATTATCACCTAAATTAAATTCAATTTCTTCTAAAGTTCCTTCGCCATCAGCTTTTAGTATGGCAATCGATTGATTATTAGGATCATTTCTATTTGCTTTGGTAATTTCTTCCTTATATTTTCTAATCAAAAAGTACCCGTTTCCTTTAGAATCAACAGTGAAACTAAGATTGTCCATTCTACTTTCATTTAAAGGCATTTCGTAATCATTTTCCCATACTTTTTCTAATTCAGAAGAAAATACGTGCATACCAAGCACATCTTTATTCTTAGAGTCATCTTTTACCTCAGGAAGGTAGCGGTACATAATTACGAATGTTTCCTCGTCGGCTGATACATCAAAACTGAATTTCCCACGTGCATTGTAATTGTAATAATAGGATCCAGCAATTTTGCGGTTTGTACTTACAATTAGTTCCCCTTTTGAAGCATTGAAACCACCATTTTCAAGATCGATGCTTCGTGCAAATAATTGTTCTTTTGTATTTGGTTTATCGTAAATGGAATAAAATAAATAGAGCTTCCCTTTAAGTTGTCCGATGAATTCAAACGTATATCCTTTAATATCAATAACTTCATTTTTTGATTTTGATAGATTCAATTTATCGCCTTCAAATTTTTGAAAGGTAAATTCATTCGTTGTTTTTCCACTAATTTTTACAGATAGAATTCCTCCTTCACCATCATTAAAATACCATTTATTGACTGCGTCAACAACCGGATAAGGTTTACTTTTAGTGATTTCAACTTCTGAAGAGCGAGGTAAATCACCTTCTTGAGCGTTTAACATCGAGCTTGCAATGCAAAAGGATAGAGTAAAAAGGATTATTTTTTTAGGATTCATAAATTTGGTTTTGTTATAAAATGATAATAATGCTGCAAGAACAGAATTCAGATTGAAAAATTCAAGAAAAAAGTTATTTAAAAAGTACTAAGTTCTATTCGTCGTAATCGAATCGTTTCTTTTTGTACGGGAAAATATCGGCGAGTTCACCGGAATAATAGAACTCAAACGCGACAGCTCCAAATGTATAATCTGTTCCTTTGATATCGTAGGTTGCGCCTCCAACTGCAGGATTTTTCTTCGGTTTCGAGCGCTGATAACCAAGGTTAAATAGCGATGCTAAAATCTCAGGGCGATCATCGATTGGATAACCTGCACGTTCCCACTGCATTTTCATTTGTTTCAAGAAAATGGCTGCGTACAAATAGGAATAGTAATGATTTTTAAATTGAACCAAACGGCTCAAGCGAATATTCAAAGTGTCATTTCCTCCATTTTTGAAGTTTTGGGTCGAATCGTAGTCCAACAAATGAGCATATTTACTTCCGAGGTAATACACACACGTTGAATCTTTTAGATAACGTTCAATGTTAATTGCTGTATTTTCTTTGATACCGGTAACTCCATACGAAAGGTTGTTTTCCAATGCCAGCACTTTCATTGGACCGATGTAGCGTTTATACGATTCACGACTCGAGTTGAACAAACGAATTTGTTCACCAACCAAACAAGCAACAATGAGTCGTGGCTCAACACCTGTGACTTTTGC
>JBDKHH010000247.1:0-3943 GCA_039797785.1 Bacteroidota bacterium
GGCGAAAAGCGATCCACAAAAAAGGGTTCCTCGACGCTGTCTATTTCCATGACCTTCAATCCTATACTATCCGCAACCGTACGATTAAATCCATAATCCGAAGCTTTATCTTCAGCCTTTACAATTGGATCTTTGTGCTTTGCCTGCGGAGTAATATCGTTCATATCAATCACCTCATCTTTTTGTTTTCCGCCACAAGCAGCAGTAATCAACAAAACGAGTGACACCAGAAATAAATAATTTTTCTTCATTACAAGCTTTTCAAAATAGTGCACGTTTCTTCTATTTGTTCCGAAGTTACGTCCAAATGTGTTACCATGCGCAACATTCCTGGTCCAAATGGCATAATTCGAACATTTCTTTCTGCAAGACGCTCGATAATTGCTTCACGTTGGTTTGCATCTTTCAAGATAGCAACCACAATATTTGTTTGAACTGGTAAAACAGATTCCACCCAATCCAATTCATTCAAAGTTGCTTCTAATTTTCGTGCATGATCGTGATCAATTTTCAAACGTTCCACATTGTTTTTCAAAGCATACAAACCACCTGCTGCAATGATTCCTGCCTGACGCATTCCACCACCAAACACTTTGCGTACACGACGTGCTTGTTTAATAAAATCTTTCGTCCCAACTAAAACAGAACCAACAGGCGCCCCAAGTCCTTTCGACAAACAAAGTGATATTGAATCAAACTGAGCCGCATACACTTTTGGATCAATTCCAGTTTCAACTAAGGCATTCATCAAACGTGCGCCATCCAAGTGCAAAGGCAAATTATTCGCAACGCAAAATGCTTTTATTTTCTTAATTTCTTCGAAGTCGTAAATTGCTCCTCCTCCTCTATTTGCTGTATCTTCCAATGAAACTAACTGTGTTAATGGAAAATGCACATCGTCTGGATTATTGATCCATTTTGATATCTCATCAACTGTTAAACGTCCACGATCACCTTGCAACAAACGTACAGAAGCCCCACTGTTTTTCGCAATTCCACCGCCTTCGTATTTGTAAATATGACTTTCTTCGTGACAAATCACTTCGCCACCTGGTTGCACGTGCACATTGATTGCAATTTGATTGGTTTGTGTTCCAGAACTGCAAAACAAAGCTGCTTCCTTTCCAAAATAATCAGCTGCAAATTCCTGTAATTCATTCACTGTTGGGTCTTCAGAAAAAACGTCATCTCCAACAGGAGCGTTAAACATTGCTTCCAACATTTCCTTTGTTGGTTTTGTTACGGTATCACTTCGAAAATCAATCATACTTACAATTTGAGGATGAAATTACGCTTCTAAAATTAAATCCACCATCTATTTTAATTTTTTTTAGCTATTTTGAACCCATGGATTACGCAATTATCGCTCTTACAGTTCTTTTTGGTGCAGTCTTAACCTTCTTCTCAGGTTTTGGCTTGGGAACGCTGATGCTTCCTGTTTTTAGTTTGTTTTTTCCACTACCAATTGCTGTTGGTGCAACGGCGATTGTGCATCTTTCCAACAATGTTTTCAAATTTGGAATGGTGTACAAACACATCAACAAAACAACTTTACTTTCCTTCGGATTCCCAGCAGTTTTAGCATCTCTTCTTGGAGCATTTACATTAAAATATTTAGCGGAATTACCAATTGCGGGAACCTACCTCATCGGTGAATCAACAATTGAATTGAGTTTTTTAAAAATTGTCATTGGTACATTAATGATTTTCTTCTCCTTAATTGAACTTGTACCACAACTATTACCGTTTGGTTCGATCAAGAAAAACACTGTACTTGGCGGACTTCTAAGCGGTTTTTTTGGTGGAATCTCAGGTCATCAAGGTGCATTTCGATCGGCATTTTTAAGCAAAGCCGAATTGACTAAAGAAGAGTTCATTGCTACTTCCAATTCAATTGCGCTCTTAATAGATTTGTTTCGTTTGATTGTCTATTATGAAACCTTTAATTTTTCAGTCTTGACCTATCAAATGGATTTATTGGTTGTTGGAATAGTTTGCGCTTTTATTGGAACCTATTTTGGAAAAAAATTACTCAACAAAGTAACGATGAGCGGAATTCAAAAAGTTGTGGCGTATTGTTTATTACTTCTTGGTGCTTTGTTTATTGGAGGATTGGTGTAAATAAACATCCCCAGAAAATTCCAGGGATGTTGTTAATCTTAATGATTGACCACAATTCGTTCTTTCGCTGTCCAACCAAGAGCATTCGTTAACTCAAGCCAGTACATTCCATTTTCGAAAGATTCAAAATTTAAGTTCACTTTATTATTTACAATTTTTAGCTGTTCTTTTCTCATTAATGTTCCTGATTGATCATAGACAACAAGCAGTAATTCATCATTGTTCAAATCACTTAATTCAATAGCAAATTGTCCATTCGATGGATTTGGATACAACTTTAATTGATGACTAACATTTACTTCATTTAAACCGATATAACTCAAATCAATTGTGGTAAAAGCGGTATCTGTTCCACAAAAATTGTAGGCAACTAAATATGCGTCATACACGCCATTCACACCATAATCATAGACTGGAGAAAATTGTGAACTCTGATTTCCATCACCAAAATTCCATAGATAAGAATCACCTACAGCACTGGCATTGGTAAAAGTTACTACATGATCAATGTTTGCCCAATCGAAGCTTGCATCAGGCAATGGCATCACTGTAATTTCAACAGGATCTGACGTAGCAACACAAAGCGGATTGTCAAGCGAGGTAACAGTCACAAAATAACTACCGGCAGTATTAACATTCAACGAAGGACTTTGTGAACCATCCGACCACGTGAACAAGCCTGTTGGAGCAGAAGAAAGAATAACAGAGTTACCGACACAAATACTATCGTTTCCACTCAAAAGTATAGTTGGATCTGGTGTTTCATTGACCACAATCAACTGTGTTATACTCAAAGTACTATCAATGAACAACGTTGTGTCCTGTGCGGTAAGCGAAACTGTGTAGAATCCCGGCGCTGCATACGTGTGCGTTGCAAGAGAATCTGTGCTAGTAAATCCATCCCCAAAATCCCACAAAAACTCTTCTGCATCAAAACTTAAGTTATCAAAGTTCACTGTGCCACTGTCACAAAATGAAGTCGCACCTGCTATAAAATTGGCTATAGGCAAAGGATATTTGTACAATGTGTCATTTGTTGCAGAACTCCAATTCCCTAAAGAATCTTTCATTTGAAAATGCACGGTATGATTCCCTTTCGGAATTGAAACCATTGAAATTGGTGAGTTCAATAATTCAATTTGACTTGGCGCTGAAAGTTGAACTGTTTGCATTTGCACATGATTCGTATCAAACCAATAACGGTAAGCAGTAACTGAATTATTTGACAATTGGGTTGGTTCAATTTTGTAAACAAACTGAGAAAGCACACTACTCCATTTTGTAGCAGAATCTTTAAATCGAACATTCATCGTATGCAATCCATTTCCAAGTGAGGATGCATCTATAGATGTTTGAATTGATTCGATCGTATTTCCAGCCAAAGGAACATTTACTTTGTTGACATACATTGTATCAAACCAATATTCCATTTCCAAGATCTCATTGGAAGCAACAATGTCATTCTCTTGTTTCAAAAAGAAATTGCTCTGAACAGAACTCCATTCTTGGGAGGTTGATTTGAAACGGAATCGAACAACATGCAATCCATTTGATAAAGCAGATGCATCCAAACTAGTTGTTAGAGTTTGAACTGAAGTATTACTCATTGAACCTTGAATAGCAGATGCAAAATCATTATCGAACCAATATTCGTATTGAACAAGTTCTTCGGTCAAAGCAGATGAGTTTCCTTGTTTCAGGAAAAATTGACTCAACGCAGAAGACCATGAACCATTCGCATCTTCAAATCTGAAATGAACCGTATGCAATCCATCCGATAAACCAGTTGTTGAAACAGATTGTACGAAGGATAATTGTTGCT
>JBDKHH010000248.1:0-5684 GCA_039797785.1 Bacteroidota bacterium
AACGTCCATTTTGACCATTCCGGCAAGGTTTGGTAATTGTGTGTTACGTAACTTTCTAAAAATCCAGCTGCAATAATAAAAGGAACCAAACTCATCATGATTTTAAGTCCACGTTTGGTCGAAAGTTGTAGCGATTGCAAACGCGTGTAGGATCTTGGGAAAAGCCAACCATTGCCAGCAGTAATACCCGCTGCTCCTGCAATTACAATCGATGAAATTTCAAACGCTCCATGAATCCAAATACCAAGAAAACTGGTTATTAAGAGTCCTTTCATTTTAAAGAAATACTGAAAAGCACCTAACATCACGCCATTGTAGAACATCAATACATGCGTTCCAACAGTAAAAAAGAAACCAACAAAAAAGGTTAAAAACGAGACCTTCATATTGTTAGTGGTAATTTGTATAAACATTCCCAATTGACTATCGTCTTGGTAAACATTCAATGGAACACCATTTTTAATATTTTGAATGGTCATATCAACATATCCATCACCCATCACCACACGGGGAAAATCAGGATCGAAATGTGTTGTGATCGCGCCTATTAGTACATACACCATAAACGCTACGAGCGCAAATAATAGATTTTTTCGTGCGCGATAAATTTCAAGAGGCAAAGAAACTTTCCAAACTGTAAAGAGTTTTTTGAATGATTCGCCGCGTTGTTTATGAACGCCTGTGAAGACCTTTTGTGCCAGTTGATTCAGATAAACGCGCACTGTTCTTCTCTTGTAGAATGTTTGAGCATAACTCAAATCATCCGTCATATCCATATATAGATTACTCAGCTCTTCTGGATCTTGGGAATTAGATTCATAGAGTTTTTCGAAGCGTTGCCACTTTTCCTTGTTTTGCTGTATGAAGGATGTTTCTTTCATTCGACGGAATGTAAAGATATAAAAAGAAGAAAGTGAAACTTAGAAATCAAAAATTTTATTTCCAGAAATGAATCCAAAACTTAAAAGGAAGGGAAATTCTGCAATTCCCTATACGAAAAGCACTATTTTTTATTTCGACGATGCGAAATTTCCAATTTACCAATTTTCAAGTAAAAACCACCTGATCGTTCCTTTGTTGCCTTAGCCGTTCTAAAATCGACTTCTTGTTTCACTGCATCAGACAAACGATTGGTGATTGGTTTAATTGGGTTTTTCATGTCTTGAAAGCCGACAGCTCCGACTTTTTGATCAAATTTCGAAACCACTGGAACACTCGATTCTTCTACAAATTCGACTTCATTTTCTACCTCATCCGTACGAATTTTGTTCAATCTTTTAGCATTCAAACGATCAATGCCAAGTCGTTTATTTGGCGCAATTATTACTGTCGCCAATTGCTGAGGATCTGATTCAACCGTAGTTTGAAGCGTTTGAATGAGTGTTGATTCTGTTGTTGTTCCAGTTGTAGGAACAATTGGTTTTACCGTTCCTTTAAAATGAATTTTTGCTGTGGAACCTGCGGCATCACCAAATTCGAGCGAAGGTGTTTGAATAAAAAAGAATACGGCAACACTAGCCGCAGCAGCTAATGAAAGAACTGGCCAAAGTGCTACTCTTCGTGCTTGTTTCAAGGAAGATTTATCAGCATAAACAATGGATAAATCAGCGTTCATTTTTGTGTGAGCATAAACACGTTGTGCGTGCAAAAGTGAAGGGTCCTGAGCTAAAAACACATTCAATTCAGCATTCTTATGTTCAGATAACAAACCTTCTGTTTGTGCGATTAAAAACTGTTCAACAGTATTTAATGAAATAGCTGTTTCATTAAAATTGACCTGTTTCAAATTTTCTTTAAACGATTGATCTAGCGCTACAAATTCATCATCCATTGCAACAAGGGACTCATCTTCCAAGCGCAATTCAGGATGCTCTTCCATGAATTTTAAAAACATAGCAGTATCCTCTTCGCTCAAAGTTCCTTCGAGAAAATCAAGGTAAAATGCCTCGTAATTAAATATACTGATGTGTTCCATGGTTTGCAATTATACTACTAATTCAGTTCGTTTAATGTAATCTTTCAATGTTTGTCGCGCTCTAAAAATATACACTTTCACTTGCGATTCATTCAAGTTTGTTATTTCTGCAATTTCAGCGTAATTATAGCCTTCATAATCGCGTAAAAGCACAACTGTTTTTTGAACCTCCGGCAATTTGTCTAATGCATCATTCAACACTTTTTGCAAATCGAATGAAATCGAAAATTCTGTTGAAGCGGTGTGTTCTACTTTTTCAAAATCACCATTTCTTCCTTCTTTTTTCACCCAATCAACTAGTGCGTGATATGTCGTTGTAAACAAATAAGACTTCACTTTTTCATACGCTACTTCTTCGTGTTTGATCCACACTTTGGTAAACGTTTCTTGTACAATATCCTTAGCAGACATCTCATTTTTGAGATGCTTTAGGGCGAATCTGTAGATGTTATCCGAAAATTCGTCGACTGCTAAATTGTACTCTTTTGAAGTCATTTCGTTTATTGGTTCGAACGTTAGACTTGCAAGTTACAGAAAAGTTACAGCGATTTGGAAAATTTATTTCGACGGGTAATCTAAAATAAACTGAACCAACTCTTTTTCTTCAAAATTCTTTGGTTCATACAGCTTTGCTTGTTTTTTTAATTCATCAATTGTTTGTGTTCCCTTAAAAGCAGAATCGCGCAATTGAAGGCCAAATCCAACAACTAGATTGAGCAATTCATTTTTCAAAAGTGGCGCATCTTGACTTAATACAATTCGTCGTTCAATACTTTCTTTTTCTTCAAAAGGTTTGTAGCGCAATTTTACAAAAGCCAATTCATTTGTGGCAATTGTACTTGTAGCTTGCACAAAGTGGGTTTCCACATTCGAAGCTGTTCCTCGCTCAATTTCGTATACAGCAGTAACTTCATGTCCATAACCCATTTCACCACCATCTTTTGTATCATCAATAAAATCTTGTGCTTTCAATAAGCGATTTTCGTAGCCAATCAAACGGTAGGTTTTTACCAAATTTGGATTAAACTCAACGTTCAATTTCACATCTCTGGCAATATTTAATAAGTTTCCAATGTCATTTACCAAAACGCGCTGCGATTCTTCAAGTGAATTTATGTAAAAATGATTCCCATCCCCTTTATCCGCTAAGGTTTCTAAGGTGGAATTTTTATAATTTCCCATACCAAAACCCAAAGCAGTTAAATAGATTCCTTGTCCGCGTTGTTGTTCAATGTATTTTTCCAAATCTCCAGGAGCGTTAATTCCAACATTAAAATCTCCATCTGTTGCTAGAATAATGCGATTGTTGAGTTCAGGGTCATAATGTTGTTTCGCCAACTTATAAGCAGTTTCAATTCCACCAATTCCATTTGTTGAACCACCAGAAGTCAATTTGTCCAAGGCATTCAAAACAATCGACTTTTCCTTGCACAATGTTGGTTCCAACACAACTCCGCTTGTTCCCGCATATGTTACAATCGCCACACGATCATTTGCTTGAAGCGTTTGAACAAATTCTTTCATTCCTTTAACTAACAATGGTAATTTGTTAGAAGAACTCATTGAACCAGAAACATCAATCAAAAAGACAAAATTGTGCTGTTTACGTGGCAAATCTTTCGGTAGATCTTGTGCTTTCAGATGCACTTTAACCAATTCATGTTCTTTGTTCCAAGTGCATGCTAAGCGTTCGATAGACACATTTACTAATTCATTCGTTGCCTGTTCATTCAACTCATAGTCAAACGAATTAATCATTTCCTCCAATTTTACCGCATCGCGTGCAACCGGCAAGTGGTTCAGCATTTGGTTTTTCACATAGGACCAAGATGCTTGATCGATATCAATTCCAAACGTTGAATTCGGATGGGTTAAAGGAGAAAGGAAGTCGTTTTCATAAATTGGCAAAAAGGCATCGTAATTTTTATCTGGGGGAAGCGGTTTTGGTTCAACATATTTTTCTGATTTGCGAATGCGCGGTTCAATATGTTTGCCTTGTGTATACGATTTTGTTTCAATGCGAATAACACCGCCAGTAACATCCCCATAATTTGCAGGAATTCCGCCATTTAAAACAGTCACATTATCAATTGACCCTTTCGAAACAGCATCCACATTTCTTACACGCATTCCATCAACATAATAAGCAACATCATTTGCGCGTGAGCCACGAAAATGTAAATCACCCGTTTCCTCGGTGGTTGTTACTCCGCCCACAGTTGATGCAATTCCATTGACGCTTCGTGTTGGCAAACGGGAAATATCTTCACGTGTAATTGTAGAAGTCATCGCATTTCCATTCGAGAAATCCAAGATTGGTCTTCGAGCCATGCAAGTTACCATGTGAATTTCTTGAATAGGAAGACTACCATAATCAAAAAGGCCAGTTTCCATTTTTTGTTGAATGCCATTTTGCCCTGAGCTAAGAGATTTTTCAGTGTTGACGTTGTTTTTAGACTTTACTTGCAGAAAACTACTGTCGATGAAAAACACTGAACTCAACAGTTGGTTTTCTTGAATGAAAATACTCGCAGAAAATGTTTTACTTAAATCATCATTTTGAATCCAAACAGTTAGTTCACCAACTGGTAAATCACGAAGAATTAGTGAACCATCATTCGTCGTAAAACCTTCGACACAGAAAGAATCTGAAAACAATTGGATATTCATTCCTTCAATTGTTTGACTAGAAGAATTGTCGAAGCATTTTAGATAGGCTCCACCCGTTTGAGCAGAAACAAAAGTTGCTTGGAATAAAAGTACATAAAGTAAAAAACGTTTCATGGCAGTAATTTGACTTGTAGATGTCAAATCAAACCTGAATCCATAAAAGCAATTAGTTTATCTCTTTAATGACCGATTTTTTTACCATTTTGATTGTGTCTTTTCCTATGGTAAAGGTATTAGTTGAAGTATGCGTTGCAGATTTTAACCAGCCAGTAGAAAGTTCAAGCGTAAATTTTGATTTGACTTTCGATGAGAATTTAAATTCACTTAAACTTGCTTTTTCCTTCATGTTATCCATCATAAAAAAGGAAAACAAATCTTTAACATAAGCTTTCATTTCCTCTTTATTGGGTGTTTCAGATGTAATGAACGTAAAAGCATCAGCGTCTTTATTCACGGTGTTTAAGGTGATTGTTCCCGTTCCAGCCAAAACGAAATTGTTGAGTGTACTATAATTTAACTCAATTTCTAGTGGCTTTCCAACAGTTAATTCGATTCCGTAATATCCGTGAATTTTAAGAATATCCTCGGCATACAAGGCTTCGATATTTTCAGGAAGTGTCATTTTTTCAACCAGATACTTCATGACAGATTTAAACATTTCCTTTTCGTCTTCCTTTTCGAGTTTAGTATCAAATACCGAAATGATTTCATCTATTTGCAACTTTAGCTCTTTTGCTAATTCTTCCTTGTTTATTATTGAATCGTAGCGACCAAGTTCATCGGTTGCATACTTAATTTTCATTCCCTCAGAAAGTTGCGCGATCGCTTCATTCAGTTCATTGTCGCGTTTTGATTCTGGAAAAGTAAAATTGCTGTAGATCATTTCCATCACATACGAACTGTCCTCTTGCTCTAATACAGCAATTACAACATCGTATTCAACAATCTCTTCCTTTTCTGGTTTTGATTTATCGTTTTTCGTTTTGGTCGACGAATTGACAAAATGGAACGTTCGTGTTTCTCCCATTTCGTAATACGC
>JBDKHH010000249.1:0-2515 GCA_039797785.1 Bacteroidota bacterium
CAAAAACCATTTTAGTTTTCGGACAAGGCAAACACGATGATGATTTCTTTGTGAATGTGATGGCGAGTAGCCTAACGAAAGAAGGAAAAATCAAGAATCCGATTCGAATTGTGGATGCAAAGAAAGCCTTGTTGACACTTGAAGATACAAATGAATTACGCTTCTATATTGGAATTTCGCACTTTCAGGAATTGGAATACCGTTACAGCGGAAAGCAACAATTGGAAGAAGAAATCGAAGGCTTGCGAGCAGTCGTTAAAAACCCATTGGACTTGGATGTTTTTTGCCTGGAAACAAAAGTGTCTGAGAACATCACAGCGAATTCATTGTCGCAGGTCAATTTGCAAAAAGCACAGGTCGATTTACATTTGAAAGTAGTTCAGAAGCAGCAGTTTTATGAGATTACACCCAAAGTGTTTGTGGATGGTTCTGTTGTTCCGTATGCGAAACTGAAATTGGTGTACCGCTATTTCCTTCGTTTGGAATCTAAATTACTTTTTGTTCCGGATGTAGATGTGTTGAGAGTCTTGAATTACTTGAAAAAACACAACAATAAATTATTAATTCACCAATCGAAATTTGAGGAATTCAGAGCGACCGTTCTTGCGAATTTAGAAGAACGCGTAAGTATTGATTATACTTTCTTAAAACCAGCAACTGAAACGCAACTCATTGAAAACGGATTCTTAATCGAACGAAAAAAAGTGATTTACTTGTCAGAATCAGATGATTTTGTCTTGTTAACTCCAGTGATTCGTTATGGATCAATCGATATTCCGGTTCGTGGACGTCGCCGCGTGTATGCCTTTGATGCAATTGGTGAGGCCTTTGAAGTTGAACGTGATGAAACAGAAGAAATTCGTTTTATTCGAACCATTGAGGATCAACATCCAACTTTTTCTGAACAAGAAGGATTCGATTATTACTATTTACACAAAAAACATTTCTTGGACGAAGGTTGGTTCTTAAACGCCTTCGAACGTTGGAATTTAGACGATATCGAATTATTGGGATTCAATGAGTTAAAGAACAATAATTTGAGTCCTTCAAAAATGAAAGTGAATGTTGGTGTTGCCAGTGGAATTGATTGGTTTGACACATCTGTTCGCGTTTCATTTGGTAACCAAGATGTGCGATTAAAAGATATTCAACGTGCCTTGCACAATCAATCGCGCTTCGTAAAATTGGGTGACGGACGTTTGGGAATGATGCCAGAAGAATGGATTGAAAAATTCTCCAAGTTTTTCCGTACAGGTGAAGTGCACGAACAACATATTCGTACGTCGAAAATGAATTTCTCCTTGATCGATGAATTGTTTGAAGATGAAGTGTTATCAAATGAAGTACGTGAAGAAATCGGCATGTATCGTCGTAAAATGACGGAATTTGAGCACATCACAGAAGTAGCTGTTCCAAAGAAGTTAAAAGCGACCTTGCGCGATTATCAAAAACATGGATTAAACTGGTTGCATTTCTTGGATGAATTCAATTTTGGAGGCTGTTTGGCCGATGACATGGGATTGGGGAAAACAGTTCAGATTCTTGCATTTATTTTATCCTTAAAGGAAAAAAGCAAGGAAAAGAAAACGCATCTAATTGTGTTGCCAACGAGTTTGTTGTTCAACTGGAAATTGGAAATCGACAAATTTGCACCTTCGTTAAAAACACACACGATTTACGGAATTGATCGCAAGAAAGATCATGAAGGGTTTGAGAAATACGATATTATTTTCACCACGTATGGAACGATGCTCAGCGATATTTCCTTCTTGAAAAACTTCTATTTCGATTACGTCTTTTTGGATGAATCACAAGCAATTAAAAATCCGGATTCGAAACGATATAAAGCAGTTCGTTTGTTGCAATCGCGCAATAAAATTGTGTTGACGGGAACGCCAATTGAAAACAATACTTTTGAATTGTATGCACAGTTTTCATTTGTGAGTCCAGGTTTCTTGGGTAATCAACAACGTTTCCGCGACAATTATTCCATTCCAATTGACAAGTTCAAAGATGGTTTACGAGCAAAAGAATTGCAACATAAATTGAATCCATTCTTGTTACGCCGCACAAAAAAACAAGTGGCATCTGAATTACCAGAGAAAACAGAAATGGTGATTTATTGCGAAATGGGAACCGAACAACGCAAAGTGTATGATTCCTATAAAAATGAATTCAAATTGTATTTGCAAAAAAGCGATTCAGACGATTTGTTAAACAAGAACATGCACATTCTTCAAGGTTTAACGAAGTTGCGTCAGATTTGCGATTCACCGGCCTTGTTGAGCGATCAAGAATATTACGGCAGTGAATCAGCGAAAATGAATGAGTTGATGGAACAAATCGAACAACATTCTTCGGAACATAAAATTCTGATTTTCTCGCAATTTGTAACCATGTTAGATTTAATCAAACACCAATTGGATACACGTGAAGTGAAATACGAATACTTGACGGGAAAAACGAAAGATCGTGCGGAACGCGTGAAACAATTCCAAGAAGACGATGAAACGCG
>JBDKHH010000250.1:0-5382 GCA_039797785.1 Bacteroidota bacterium
TAGGTGTTCACATGATTGCTCCACGTGCTGCGGATTTAATTATGGAAGCTGTCACAGCAATGGAATACAGAGCGTCTGCGGAAGATATCGCACGTATTTGTCATCCACACCCAACGTATTCCGAAGCAATCAAAGAAGCTGCTTTGGATGCAACAGATGCACGAGCATTGCATGTATAATACGAAACAAAATTATAGGGAAGTTCTAAATATTGCTTGCCTAAAAAAATCTAATTTTTAGAACTCCCCAATAGTAAAAGTCCCGTAGATTCGGGGCTTTTTTTTGTGTCCAAAAGTTTGAAAAGTTTGCTTTTGCTTTAATTGTTAAAGAATCTAAAAAAGCGCATAAACTAAGTTGTTCTTCGTTTGTTAAGTAACTAAAGCAAACACAATGGCAACAAAAGAAAAAATCACCAAAGCGTACATCGAATTCGAACTAATGAATGGCAGAGCGCCGCATTCCGCTTTCGAATTGTGCAAGAAATTAAAAATTGAAGAAGCGACGTTCTACAAATCGTTTTCATCCTTGAATGCGATTCGTGAAGAAATCCTTATCAATACACTTTCGACTACTTTTGAGATAATTGAAAATGATCCTGAATACTCAGGATATTCTGCTAGAGAAAAAGCGCTTGCTATCTTTTATACGCTTTTCGCACAATTGGAGAAAAACCGCTCTTACTATTTAGCTAAATACAGTTCCTTAAAAGAAGCACCTCATCAATTCAAAGAATGGGATTCATTTATGAAAACCTTAGACATGCATTTGAATGAAGTTTTGCAAGAAGCGAAAAGTTCACAAGAAATTATTGATCGACCATTGATTGGCGAACATTACCACAAAGGATTCAAATTAATTTTCTCCTACGTTTTCCGCGTTTGGATCAATGATACTTCTGCTGAATTCGCAACAACCGATGCTGCCATCGAAAAAAGTGTGAATCTAAGCTTTGATTTGTTAGCCACTTCCCCACTCGATTCAATTCTTGATTTCGGGAAATTTGCGTTTAAAACGAAAGTCTTTTAAGCATGAGCGCAGATAAAGGAATGGACAAAATTCCAACATCCAAAGTTCAACGTGCTGCAAAAATCATTGGAACCAGTGCGAAAGTTGGAGGAAACTACGTGAAATACTTCGCGAAAAAGACCATCAATCCTAGTCTTACAAAAGATGATTTGCACAGTGACAATGCCAATGACATCTATAAATCCTTAAGTGAATTAAAAGGAAGCGCTTTGAAAGTTGCGCAAATGATGAGTATGGACAACAATGTGCTTCCTCAAGCGTATCAAGATAAATTCTCACTTGCTCAATACAATGCACCTGCTTTGTCATTTCCCTTGATTCAAAAAACCTTCATACAACAAATGGGTAAAAAGCCGCATGAATTGTTTGATTCATTTTCAAAAGAAGCGATTCATGCTGCGAGTATTGGTCAAGTACATGAAGCGCGAAAAGGAGATTTACATTTAGCCGTTAAAATTCAATATCCAGGAGTTGCTGATGCGATTTCATCCGATTTAAAACTTGTGAAGCCATTAGCTGCGCAACTTTTGAATGTGAAAAGTTCAGAAATCAAACTGTACATGGATGAAGTGGAAGCGAAATTGATTGAAGAAACAGATTACGAATTGGAACTTATTCGTTCGACTGAAATCGCACAAGCATGTTCTTCACTGAAAGGACTTCGATTCCCAACGTATTATCCAGAACTATCGAATAAGCGCATTTTAACGATGGATTGGATCGAAGGTGAAATGTTGCCCGAATTTCTTGCCAAAAAGCCTTCACAAGCACTAAGAAACCAAATAGGACAATCACTGTGGGATTTCTACTTGTACCAAATGAAAGTGGTTCGCAAAGTACACGCTGATCCGCATCCAGGAAATTTCATCGTGGATAGTGAGAATAATCTGTGTGTGTTGGATTTTGGTTGTGTAAAGGAAATTCCGTCTGAGTTTTTTGACAACTATTTTCAGCTATTAAAACCAGGCGTGTTTGAGGATACAGAACGTTTGTATTCCTTGTACTACAAACTAGATTTCTTCAGAAAAGACGATTCGCCAGAAGCAATTGAGTTCTTGAAAGAAATCTATCACGAAATGATTTCCTTGTTGTCCAAACCATTTTATACAGCAACTTTCGATTTCTCCGACAAAACGTTCTTTACGCAAATCTATACGATGGGTGAAGGATTCTCGAAGAATAAAACCTTCCGCAAAATGAACAATGCGCGTGGTTCAAAAGATGCGATTTACGTAATGAGAACATTCTTCGGTTTGTATTCCTTATTGCATTTATTGGAAGCTGAAGTGCAATTGAATTATACCTTGGATTAATAAGAATGATGATAACAAAAACGCCCAATTCGCAAGTTGACGGATTGGGCGTTTAATTGTTTTCATCTCACATTTACCAGTTAATTTGTTTAATTAACTGATTAAAAAATTATCCAAAAGACGAGTCAATAATTTTTAGAAATCATTTCTTCTAATAATTCTAGATCTATTTCTTGCTGTTCATCTAAATCACCATTTTCTTTTCTAATTCTCAATATTTCAAGATCTCTAGAATCAAACTTTTTTTCATATTGTATCATCAGAAAATTCTTTTGAAATAAATACTCAGTTCGATTACCAAATTTTATTTGAGTACTTTTTTGAACTAATTTGGCACTATCAATCTTGTTAAGCATATAATATTCATCTATAACCATTAGATAAGGAACAATACTATCTGGATATTTTTTGACTACAGCTTGAAAACATTCAATACATTTTGAAGAGTCTGAAGACATATTTAATCTATAATTAAAACACTTCTCCAAATCTCTATTCAGAATTCTATTAACTTTTATTTCTTCGCTTTCTGAACATCTACAAAGAATGAAAAGACTTAAAAACAGAATAAAACACTTTTTTATCATTGCTTAAAATTTGAATTCACTTTTATTTTGAAAAAACAAAACCACCCCAATAAGTATGGGTCTCAATTTTCATGAATAATGTAAATATCTCAAAGTTCCTTACTCCTTCACCAAGACCATTTCATCCACTAAATGTTTCGCGCCAGAGTATTTATCCATCACCCACATAACGTAGCGAATATCCACAACAACGTTTCTACAACGATTTGGATCAAACATGTAATCAGACATTGTACTTTCCCATGTGCGGTCAAAGTTCAAGCCCATTAAGTTTCCGTTTGCATCAATTACCGGCGAACCAGAGTTTCCTCCTGTTGTGTGATTTGAACCTGTGAAACACACCCACAATTCACCATCCTGCGCATAATCGCCATAGTCTTTGTTTTTGTGCATTTCTAACATGCGCGGCAACAATTCAAAATCAGGATTTCCAGTGTTGTATTTCGCGATGATTCCATCCAAAGTTGTGTGTTCAGTGTACGCCATTCCATCTGTTGGAGAAGAGCCTTCCAATTGTCCGTAGGTAATTCTCAAGGTACTATTCGCATCTGCCCAATGTTTTGCATCAGGGAACATTTCGTATTTTCCTTGCACATACACTTTCAACAACGCATTCATTTGATCATCAAACGCTTGGTATTTTGGCAACACATTTTCTTTGAAATCTTTTGTCAATTTTGCGTACAATTTGAAACCTGGATCCTTAGCAATTGCTTTTACTGATTTCTCTTTGAACTTTTGCAAGAAGGCTACATAACGGTCTTTATTCGTAAGAATCGACTTCGCGAAAATAGCTTTAGACAAACCATCCACATAATTCACATCAGCAATAGATTCTGCATCTACGTTTACTTGCGTAAAGTATTCCATTGTCAACAAATCAAAGATCTTTTGATCGACTCCAGCATCATAATTTTTGAAGAAGCCATCCGCACTTTTGATCATTTTTTCAATTTGCGTATTCAATTCTCCTTTTTCAACATACTTCGCATAATTGGTCGTAATATCATCGATTCCACGCGCCAATTTATAAAATTCTGGTCCAACATATAAATACTCAATCGCCATCGAATAACGGAATTCCCACTCACTTCCTTCTTCAACCAATTTATTCATTTGATTGACCAATTGACCATACGCTCCGTTCCATTTATCATTCGTCGCAGCCATGTCGTTGTATTCTTTTTCTTTCCCGATTTTAACAGAAACACCATCCAAACGTTTTAATCCGTCTACTTGTCCAATCCATTTTTTATAGGCATTCGCAATACTAGCTTGTTTCGCTGAATATTTGATACGAATTTCATCAGAAGAACGCATTGCAGCATCGATCACACTCAATGATTTCTCACGCATTTTGATTCGCGCTGGGCGTTCTTTTTCAACGATAAATTTCAAATAACCTGAAGCGACGTGCTGTTCAGTTTCTCCTGGAAAACCATACACCATAGTAAAATCACCAACTTTTCTGTTTTTAAACGAAATGGGTAAGAAATGAATTGGTGAATATGGAACGTTATTCGTTGAATAATCAGCTGGTTTGTTGTCCGCTCCAACATAAATTCTGAAAACGGAAAAATCTCCTGTATGTCTTGGCCAAACCCAGTTGTCTGTATCTCCACCAAATTTTCCAATTGAATTCGGAGGCGTTCCAACTAAGCGCACATCTTTAAATACTTCTTTCACGATAATGTAAAAGTGATTTCCAAAATTAAACGGCTTGATTTCCGCTTCATAATGTGTTCCAACCGTTGCATCTTTGATCAATTGCTCCATGTTTTTACGCATCGCTGCAGCGCGTTTCTCAGCACTTTCAGACTCTACAACACCAAACATAACAGAAGCCGTTACATCATCAATTCGCACCATGCGTGAAGCTGTTAAACCAGCGTTTGGTAATTCTTCCGCGTAATTTTTAGCCCAAAATCCATTTTTCAAGTAATCTTTCTCCAGTGATGAATGCGATTGAATTTGTGAATAACCACAGTGATGGTTTGTCAACAACAATCCTTTTCCTGAAACCAATTCAGCTGTACAACCACCACCAAAATGCATAATTGCATCTTTCAAACTTGAATGGTTTACATCGTAAATGTCTTTCGCAGATAATTTCATTCCTTTCGCTTGCATGTCTGATTCAAAGGCAGAAATAACAGACGGAATCAACATTCCTTCCTCTGCGAAACAGTTGATAAATGTGATGAATGATAAACTTAATGGTAATAAAAACTTCTTCATATGCTAAAATGATAAGTTCCAAAATTAAGTAAAATGATTCGAAATGCGCCAAATAAAGGACAAACGAGCTCACTCACTTATTAACACAGGATTTTCACCCTTTTTCGGTAATAATTCGAAAAAAATAGCAACTTTGTGTTTATGGAAATAATGAATCAAATTTTTCGTCTAGGAGTTGTTTTTGCCATCTTCGGATTTATCTGGGGAATTTTTGAGCT
>JBDKHH010000251.1:0-5116 GCA_039797785.1 Bacteroidota bacterium
TTGTTTTTACAGAAAAACCAATACCTAAATGGATGAATTGACTTGCCTCCGGAAAACGCTTGAATTTAGGTCCAAAAAGAACAGGCAAACCAAACACTGCTGGTTCAAGAATATTGTGCAAGTTTCCACTAAATCCGCCACCGACATAAGCGATTTCGCCGTAGGAATAAGCACTTGCCAAGTGTCCAATAGTGTTCAAAATTAGCACATTTTTATCGCCATTATTTTCTGTGAAACGTTCAGTTAAATTTGACAATTTTGTTTCAATTGAACTGACATGTGCTTCATCGATGTTATGAGGAGCGATAATGAATTTTTTATTTGGATTCTGAAGAATGTAAGGTATGACAACGGCCTCATCTTCTGGCCAAGAACTTCCAATAATAAACGCTTTTTCATTGTTCAAAAAAGCTTCAATTCTTGGATTACTTTCAAGGGATTTTTTATTCTCGATTACACGGTCAAAACGTGTGTCACCTGAAGTCATGAAGTTGGTAATTCCAATGTCGGCTAGAAGTAAGGTTGAGGTTTCATTTTGGGTGTAAAAGAAATCAACTTCTTTCAATGTTTTTCTGAAAAATCCGCCGTACCATTTGAAAAAGCGATGATCTTCACGAAAAATCGAACACAACGAAAACACTTGTACATTTTGTTTTTTTGCTTCAAAAATGTAATTCGACCAAAATTCATACTTCACAAAAAATACTTTGTCTGGATGAAAATGCTTGATGAATTTCTCTGCATTTGAAGGTTTGTCGCTTGGTAAATAGACAGCCAAATCAACATGGTGTTTGCGCTTGTTATAATGTTCCATCCCTGAAGGAGAAAAGAAGGTTACAAGCAAGAAAATTGAGGGGTGACGTTCTTTGATGAGATTCATTACAGGCAATGCCATGTCGAATTCGCCCAAAGAAGCACAATGAAACCAAATTACTTTTTGATCAATAGGGATTTGCGGTAAATGCTCAAAATAGTCTTTACGACCATCGATCCAATTTTTTGCTTTTGGATTGAAAAGTGCCGCCGTTCGAATGGCTAATTCATACAGCTGAATTCCGCTATTGTATAGAAAATGCATTAATCGATGTAATAATCTTTTGGCAATCTTTTGTAAAAAGGAATGTACCAGCCAACTCTAAAACCAATTTGAATATCTAAACGCGTGTCAGATGGTACAGGCGTATTCGGTTGATCGTAAAAAATGGTACGTTGATTTTTTGTAAATCCTTCTTGCGCATAAAAACCACCGTAGAAATTGTAAAACCCACCGTTTGATAAAAATGTATAGCCAACAAATTGATGAAGATTTGGTCCGACCGTTAAACGATCGTAGCCACGGCGATAGTTCAACTCTAGCTGCGGAACAACCTGATCTTGTGTTTCAATTTTCATCTTATGCAACAAATATCCAGCACCAACATTGACCATAATACCAGAATTCTTGTTTGGACTTAAAACAGGAAAAACTTTACCAATAGAAACGTTGGCATTAAAACCACGTGAATACACAAGTACTTTTGCGATATCACCATTGATATCTGTAATGTTTCCATACGAATCGACCAAATGATCAAAAACTCCGGTCATACGAATTTGATTTCCAAAAATGAAATTTCCATCAAAGGCCCAATACCAGTTTTTGTTGGTTTTATAACCAGCCATTATTCCAATGTGATTCAAATAACCATAGCGATCAGCTAAATCGGCTTGTGTCCAATTCCCACCATAATGAACACCGATTAAAGGCGTTCCAATCACTGAATCTTTCACGTTTCTTTGAGCGAATATTCCAGAAAAAATGAAAATCGAAAAGAAGAATAAAATGCAATTTTTCATGTTTTCAAAAGTAATGTCATTTTTGATGTATTCGTCTTAAAAAATGTGAAATGTATGAATCATTTATTGTTCAAAACTGACATTTCAGCCAATTCATGTGAAATGAAGATTAAATCACCTTGATTTTGATGAAAAAAAACAGTGTTTTCAGATGCATCTCAATCGATTTATTTATCTTTATCGCCTTATATTCGTTAATAACATCATTGGATGAAAAAAATACAAATGGTCGACTTAATGTCGCAATATCAAAAGATTAAACCAGCGATAGATTCTGCAATTTTGAATGTAATTGAAAATGCCCAGTTTATCAATGGTCCAGAGGTAACCAACTTTCAATCAGAATTAGAAAACTATTTGAATGTGAAGCATGTGATTCCTTGTGCGAATGGAACGGATGCTTTGCAAATTGCCTTGATGGCTTTAGGATTGAAGCCTGGAGATGAAGTAATCACACCTTCATTCACGTATATCGCAACTACTGAAGTGATGGCTTTGTTAGGTTTGAAACCAGTTTTTGTGGAAGTTGATAAAGATACTTTTTGTATTGATCCAGCTCAAATTGAAGCAGCAATTACTTCAAATACGAAAGCAATTGTTCCTGTTCATTTATATGGGCAAGCAGCAAACATGGATGCGATCATGGAAATCGCTAAAAAACACAAGTTGTTTGTTGTTGAAGACAATGCGCAAGCAATTGGAAGTGATTATTACCATACAGATGGTTCTGTTTCAAAAACTGGAACAATTGGAGATATTGGTTGTACCTCATTTTTCCCATCTAAAAACTTAGGTTGTTACGGTGATGGTGGTGCTATTTGTACAAACAATGATGAATTGGCTGCTCAAATGCGCATGATTGCGAATCATGGACAAAGCAAGCGTTATTACCACGATGTTGTTGGTTGTAATTCTCGCCTTGATTCAATTCAAGCAGCAGTATTGAGAATTAAATTACCAGCGTTGGATTCGTATATCGATGCAAGAAGAAAAGTGGCAGATCATTATGACAACTTCTTCGCGCAATTTCCGCAAATTAAAACGCCAGTGCGTGGAAAAGAATCGAAACATGTTTTTCATCAATATACAATGACTTTGGAAGTAATAGATCGCGATGAATTGAATGCATTCCTTGCAACGAAAGATGTTCCTTCGATGATTTATTATCCAGTTCCTGCACATAAACAAAAAATGTTCTCTGCATTTGGAAGTGAAAATACTGTTTTGCCAATCACTGATTGGTTGACAGAACGTGTTATTTCGTTGCCAATTCACACTGAAATGGAACAAGACCAATTAGACCACATTTGTGCTGCTGTAAAGGAGTTCATTGAAAAATAATAATTAAGAATTACACATTCGAAATCACGAATTGTTAGCATGAAGAAAATAGCAGTAGTAGGAACAGGATATGTTGGGTTAGTTACAGGAACATGTTTTGCTGAAACGGGAAATCACGTTGTTTGTGTCGATATTGATGCAAAGAAGGTTGAGCGAATGCGTAACGGTGAAATTCCAATTTATGAACCGCATTTGGATGTCTTGTTCGAACGAAATATAAAAGCAAATCGCTTGTCGTTTACCACAAATTTGGAAGAAGGAATTAAAGATGCTGAAATTATCTTTTTAGCATTACCTACGCCTCCAGGTGAAGATGGTTCGGCTGATTTACGTTATATCTTAGGAGTAGCGGATGATTTAGGCAAAATCCTGACTGATTATAAAGTAATTGTAGATAAAAGTACGGTTCCAGTTGGTACAGCTGAAAAAGTTCATGCGGCTATCGCAAAAAATGCAACAGTTGAATTTGATGTTGTTTCCAATCCGGAATTCTTGCGAGAAGGATTTGCAGTGGATGATTTCATGAAGCCTGATCGCGTCGTGATTGGTACGTCTTCTGAGCGTGCTGAGAAAGTGATGGAGCAATTGTACAAACCGTTTGTTCGTCAAGGAAATCCAATCATCTTCATGGATGAAAAGTCAGCTGAATTAACGAAATATGCAGCCAATTCATTCTTAGCAACGAAAATTACGTTCATGAATGAAATTGCTAATTTCTGTGAGTTGGTTGGTGCTGATGTAGATAAAGTGCGTATAGGAATTGGTTCGGATGACCGTATTGGAAAACGTTTCTTGTTCCCAGGAATTGGATACGGAGGTTCATGTTTTCCGAAAGATGTTCAAGCCTTGGTGAATTCAGGAAATGAAAATGGATTTTCCTTTGAGATTTTAAAAGCAGTAATGAATGTCAACGAAGAACAAAAAACTGTTCTGTTCCCTAAAATGTTGAACTTCTTTAGAGGTGACATGAAGGGAAAAAAAATCGCATTGTGGGGATTGGCCTTCAAACCTGATACAGATGATATTCGTGAAGCACCAGCTTTGTATATGATTGATGCTTTGGTGAATGCTGGAGCAAGTGTTTGTGCTTATGATCCTGAAGCAATGAAAAATGTTCAAGGATTAATTGGCGATAAAATCACATACGCAGAAAACGAATACACAGCGTTGGAAAATGCAGATGCTTTGCTGATTTGTACAGAATGGGGTGTGTTTAGAAATCCTGATTTTGATCAAATTGGAAGCTTGTTGAAGGACAAAGTAATCTTCGACGGACGAAATTTGTTTGAAGTACAAGAAATGAATGAAAAAGGATTTTACTACAGTTCTATCGGACGAACTGCAATTGATAAATAAAATTAAATGAGCGAACGCAAAAGAATATTAATTACGGGTGCCGCAGGATTTCTTGGTTCACATTTATGTGACCGTTTTATCAAAGATGGTTATCACGTAATTGGAATGGATAATTTGATTACTGGTCGATTGAAAAACATTGAGCACTTATTCAAATTAGAGAATTTTGAATTTTACAATCACGATGTCTCTAAGTTTATCCATGTAGCAGGAAATTTAGATTACATTCTTCATTTCGCTTCACCGGCTAGTCCAATTGATTATTTGAAAATTCCTATCCAAACATTGAAAGTTGGGTCATTGGGAATTCATAACTGTTTGGGATTAGCAAAGGCAAAAGGAGCGAGAGTATTGATTGCATCAACATCGGAAGTGTACGGAGATCCAACGGTTCATCCTCAAACAGAAGATTATTGGGGAAATGTGAATCCTGTTGGACCACGTGGCGTTTACGATGAAGCAAAACGTTTCCAAGAAGCGATCACAATGGCATACCATAATTTCCACGGAATTGAAACGCGTATTGTTCGTATCTTTAATACGTATGGACCAAAAATGCGTTTGAATGATGGACGTGTTTTAC
>JBDKHH010000252.1:0-2716 GCA_039797785.1 Bacteroidota bacterium
ATGTACGAAGAGTTTGGTAGTTGGATGAAGCGTGAAATGAAAGGTTTTGATTGTTGGGTGCTTTCATCGAGTGATGAAGGATTTAAATCAATTGGATTAAAACCAGACAAAAAAATAAAAGTGTTTAACGGTGAATTGGAATGTAGTTTCAGAAAATACGCAATTTACGATGGAACGAAAAAACTTCACAAATTGAATCCTACTGAAAATGTAGAACATTCAGAAGAAGAAGAAAATTAGAAGCAACAAAAAAGCCGTTAATCATTGATTAACGGCTTTTTTTATGTTATTGACTATTATCTTTTAGTGATATCAACATAATCTCTTGGAGTTTCTCCAGTATAGATTTGTCTTGGTCTACCAATTGGTTCGTTGTTCTCTGTCATTTCTTTCCATTGAGCAACCCATCCTGGTAGACGTCCCAATGCAAACATTACAGTAAACATTTCAGTTGGAATTCCTAAAGCACGGTAAATGATACCTGAATAGAAATCTACGTTTGGATACAAGTTACGTGCTTTGAAGTATTCGTCTTCTAAGGCAACTTTTTCCAATTTTTTAGCAATTTCTAACATCGGATCATTGATTCCCATTTTTTCTAAAACGTCATCACATGCTTTTTTGATGATTGTTGCACGTGGATCGAAGTTTTTATAAACACGGTGACCGAATCCCATTAAACGGAATGAATCATCTTTGTCTTTCGCTTTAGCAACCCATTTGTCAACATCTCCACCGTCATTGTGGATTTTTTCTAACATTTCAATTACAGCTTGATTAGCACCACCATGAAGCGGTCCCCACAAAGCTGAAATTCCAGCAGAAATTGTTGCGTATAAATTGGCTTGAGAAGAACCAACAATTCTTACTGTAGAAGTAGAACAGTTTTGTTCGTGATCAGCATGTAAAATTAATAATTTATTTAGAGCGCTAACAACTACTGGATCAATTTTATAATCTTCAGTAGGCATTGCAAACATCATGTGCAAGAAGTTACCACAATAATCGTATTCATTTTTTGGATACATGAATGGGTGACGCATTGCGTTTTTGTATGACCAAGCAGCCAATGTTGGCAACTTCGCTAACAAACGATGAATTGTTAAATCTTTCGCTTCAGCACTTCTATTTGGATCTAACGATTCTGGATAGAACGTCGATAAAGAACATACCATCGACGCTAATACACCCATTGGATGCGCTTTCGCTGGATACGCTTCAAAGAATTGTTTCATGTCCTCATGCACCAAGGTGTGTTTTGTGATGCTGTTTGAAAATGAATCTAATTGCGCTTGAGTTGGTAAAGTACCGTAAATCAATAAATAAGCAACTTCAATAAAAGTAGCTTTTTCAGCTAATTGCTCGATTGGATACCCACGGTAGTGAAGAATTCCTTTTTCTCCATCTAAAAAAGTGATCGCACTTTTCGTTGCACCAGTGTTTTTGTATCCAGTGTCTAATGTTACGTAACCTGTTGTGTCACGAAGTTTGCTAATATCAATAGCTTTTTCGTTTTCGGTTCCAGTAATTACAGGGAATTCGTATGTTTTCCCTTCTAGTTCAATTTTCGCAATCTCGCTCATCTTAATAATGCCAATTATTTACGTCGTTATTTATTTCACGCCTAAATTAATAAACTATTTGTTTTAAAAAAACATGTTTACCCGATTATTTTTTCAAAAAAATAACAAATTGTGATTTTGATCAAAATAAGTGCAAGTTAGAGGTTCTCAATAGTGTAATTGAACATCATGGTAAATAAGTGATTACGCGTGTTTCCGCCATATATTCCATGATTTTTATTCGGATAGATGAATAAATCAAATTGCTTATCTGCTTTCACTAAGGCGTTGATCATCTCCATTGTATTTTGGTAATGTACATTATCGTCTCCTGAACCATGAATAAGAAGGTATTTGCCTTTTAATTGATTTACAAAGTTGATTGGAGAATTATCATTGTATCCCGATGGATTTTCCTGAGGTGTTCTCATGAAACGTTCTGTGTAAATGTTATCGTAATATTTCCAATTCGTAACGGGTGCAACCGCAATTCCCATTTTGAAAACATCCGCACCTTTTGTCATGGCTAAAGATGTCATGAATCCACCATAACTCCATCCTTGGATGCCAATTCTGTTTGGATCAACAAAACTCATTCCTTGCAATTCTTTGGCTGTATTGATGAAATCTTCCACTTCCAATTTACCCAATTGCAAATAAGTAGATTTTTTAAACTCTGCTCCTCTGTACATTGTTCCTCTTGGATCCACAGAAACAACGATGTATCCTTTTTGAGCTAATAACTGGTGGTACATGTAATCATTGCCATCCCAAGCGTCGCTTACTTCATTGTGACCTGGGCCACCATAAATCGTAATGTAAACTGGATATTTTTTTGTCGGATCAAAGTTTACCGGTTTAATCATCGATCCATTCAAGGTTGTTGAGCCAGAATGGAAAGTCACAAATTCTTTTGTCGCAAGTTTATAATTTGCTAAAACGGCTTTCAGTTTAGAATTATCTTCTAAAACAGTGATTTCTTTCCCATCATTATCACACAAAGTATATACTGGAGGTGTATTTGCGTTAGAATAGGTTTTAACGAAATATTTCATTCCTGAAGTAAACTCTGCGTCATTCATTCCTGTTTCAAGTGAAATTGACTTTTTACTACTTCCGTCAAGGCCAACTTTGTAAATACCTTTTGATATTGG
>JBDKHH010000253.1:0-2685 GCA_039797785.1 Bacteroidota bacterium
ACTTTTCAAGAAGAAATTCAAGCAACAAATTCTACTATAATTATCGATCAATTACCCACCATATTCGCGCCTAAATCTTCGATTATTCGACTATTTCAAAATCTCATTAGTAATGCCCTGAAATACAGAAAATTGGACAGACCTCTTCTTGTTGAGATAACATGCGAAGAACGAATGACCGATTATTTGTTCTCAATAAAAGACAATGGAATTGGTATCGATGAGAAATATCAGTCAAAAATTTTTACTATCTTTCAAAGGCTTCATCGCGAAGAGGAAATATCTGGTTCAGGACTAGGATTAGCCATCTGCAAAAAAGTTGTAAATGACTTGGGAGACAATATCTGGTTTGAATCTAATTCTGTTGATGGAACCATTTTTTTATTTAATTTACCAAAACCAAATACACGATCGCTCGAATGAAAAATGTTCATATACTCTTAGTTGAAGATAATGAAGGTGATATTCTTCTTACTGTCGAAGCCCTAGAGGAAGGTCGAATTGCTAATGTAATTGAGGTAGCAAGAGATGGCCAAGAGGCATTGAATAAATTACAAAACGATTTTGTCGACAAGAAATTACCTGATTTGATTCTGTTGGATATTAATTTACCAAAAATGAATGGCCATGAAGTTCTTGAGAAACTGAAAAAGGATGATGATTTGAAGCACATTCCAGTCATCATGTTAAGCACTTCATCCTCCGAAATGGATATTATGAAATCCTATAATAATCATGCGAATTGCTTCATTACGAAACCTGTTGAAATTAAAGACTTTGTCAAAGCAATTGAATCAATAGAAGATTTTTGGTTTTCAATTGTAAAGCTTCCAACCCACTAAAATAGAATCGTTATGTCATTGGATCATCAAAAATATTCCATTCTTGTTGTTGAAGATAATCCTGGAGATTTATTGTTAATCAGCGATTATTTGGAAGAAAGTATTTTCGAACCTTCAATTGAAAATGCACTAACTTATCGTGAAGCATGTGAGAAAATAGAGAACAATCACAATCAATACGACGTCGTTCTGCTTGATTTGTCGCTTCCAGAAATAAGTGGGGAAGAATTAATCAATGGCATAATAAGTAAAACGAAGAATATTCCTGTTATCGTTTTAACTGGCTATACAGATATTCAATTTGGCATTAAATCTTTGACGCTAGGTGTCTCAGATTATTTATTGAAAGATGAAATTGGATCACAATCGCTCTACAAGTCAATTGTATACAATATTGAACGTAAGAAGATTTCAACAGCTTTGATAGAATCTGAAGAACGTTATAGCTCGCTTTTCCATTTATCACCACAACCCATGTGGGTAATTGATCCTGAAAATTATCGGTATGTGCAAGTAAACAAAGCTGCCATCGATAAATACGGATATACAGAAAGTGATTTCTTAACAATGACTGTTTTCGATATTCGAAAAAATGATGAAAGGGACCGAACAATCAACGCGATTGAAAATGCCAAAAATGGAAGCGCCAAATCATTTGCTGGTAAATTCAAACACATCAAAAAAAACAAGGAAATAATCGATGTTGAAATCTACAATAGCCTGATCACACTTGGTGAAAAAGAATTGTTGTTAGTGATTGGAATTGATATAACTGAAAAACTTGAATTTGACAATAAAATGACACGAGCGATCATTCAAGCGCAAGAGGATGAACGCTATGAAATCGGTGCCGAACTGCATGACAATGTATGTCAATTACTAACGACTAGTCAGCTTGGTTTGTACATGTTGGAGGGAAAGTTGGATGAAGGTTCGAAAAAATGGTATGATCAATCATTGGAATTGATCATTCGATCATTGAAAGAAATTAGAAATCTATCACATCGTTTAGCTCCTGCTTTTTTCGACGATACAAAAATTGCAGACTCATTTTCTTCACTGATTAGCACATTTAATATTAATGACGCCTATCAGTTAAATGTTCATATTGATGAGGAACTTAACAGCATTAAAATTGGAGTTGATCTTCACTTGAATTTGTTTCGCATTCTCCAAGAACAGCTTAGAAATATACAGAAATACGCAGAGGCTTCAGAAATAAATATCGATGTCAAACATTTTGACAATTATATTATGATGAGCATTGCTGACAATGGAAAAGGATTTGATACGAATCAAACATTTGAAGGGATTGGATTTGCAAATATGAAACGTAGAATGGATTTATTTGGAGGTTTTTTAGAAATAAATTCAACGCAAGGAAATGGCTGCCATGTCTTTATTAAAGTTCCATTAATTGCTCCACCCAAATTAGATTTATTAAACAAAGACAATGAATTCAATTTAAATGATATCATTAATTGAAAACCAACAATTTAGACTTGATTTAAATTAAGCACCTAATTGTCGAGCGTCTAATTTAATTCATATATTAGACTATGCCATTTAATCGTTTAAATCATTCTATACTAGGTGAAATTCGTCCTAGATTCTACTTGAAAACGCATCTTGATCCAGATGTAGTAGCTGAACATATTGCTACAAGTATGGAAAAGGAGAAAACTGTTACAGGTGTGCGCACGAATCGCTTAATCTTTCTAAAAACACCTTCTTGGTTACAGCATTATTGGTCTCCAGAAATGACTGTTCGCATTGAAAAAGGTGAATTTTCTGACTACACAACGATTTGTTGCTTACTTGGTCCACGACAATCTGTTTGGGC
>JBDKHH010000254.1:0-3166 GCA_039797785.1 Bacteroidota bacterium
AGGACTTAACGCTTCCCATTTGGTCAAAATAATTTGATTTTTGCGAAATTGAAGCATCTTTTTCCGGATTGTAGATTTTTGGCAGTGCAACAAATTGTTCAGCAACTCCATTTTTGAAGCGATAAATTGATTGCTTTGGATCTCCAACAATGAGATTGATATTTTCATTTGAAATGGATTCATGTACCAAAGGAACCATGTTCAGCCATTGTAATCTTGAAGTATCTTGAAATTCGTCCAATAAGAAATGTTGAAAGCGTGTTCCCAAGCGTTCATATATAAATGGTGCGTCCTCGTTTTTAACCAAATCAGAAATCAACTTATTGAATTCGGAAATGCGAATGAGTTGTTCATTCTTTTTAATGCTATCCAACGATTTTGCCATGTATTGCAGCATCGCCATGTTGTAGAAATTCTTCAAAAAAGACTGAAGTACAAAATATTCCTTTGCATGAATTGTCGCATAGGTATTTAGCTCAACAAGTGCAGTTTGTAATTCTTCTGGAAAGCGTTGATTTGGTTTTAGTTCTTTTTCAATTTGATTGGTAACACTTTTACCTACAGGTAATAATTCAAAATCGGTATAAGTTCCAATTTTTAAAATACCTTTTAAGGTTGTCGATTTTCCAGGAAGTTCTGATTCATCAATGGTCAAATCTGTAAATAATTTAAATACAGATTGACAGCGTGTCACAAAAGTTTCTCGCTGAATGCGCAGCTGATAATTCATTTCAGAGTATCGTTCAACGGAAAAATCAACTTCAAGTAATTTCTCTATTAATGCTTGGTTCTTTTCTTTGCTTAAAATTCCGCCGAAATCAATGAGTTGTGAACGGAAATTCCATTGTTCACCTTCGTCCAAATTGTTTTTTGCGTATTCAAAAACCTTCTTAGTAACATCTAAAACGCCTTGTTTACCCAATTGGTCTAACAACAAATCGACTACTTGTTCAATAACTTCCTTTTCATTTAGAATAACCTCAAAATCGTTTGGTAAATCTAAATCACGACTAAAAGAACGAATGAGTTTTAAATTGAACTTGTCAATTGTCATCACATGAAAATCTTCATAACGATGCAATATGTTTTGAAGAACAACTTTTGAGCGCACATGAACTTCGTGCGGATTTATTCCGAGTTCATTCCCTAGCACAATTGCATAGTCGTCTGACTTTTTTCCAAATAATTGAGGATAACTTAAAAGATCTAATGCTTGAATGATGCGCGTTTTCATTTCAATCGCGGCCTTATTCGTAAACGTCATTGCAATTATTCGGGAGAATCGATTGCTGTCTTTTTCATCAGTTAGTAAAAGAAGAATATACTCTTTCACCAAATTATACGTCTTACCACTACCAGCAGAAGCATTGAAAATTTTTAATGGACGTTTTGAATTATCAGGCATTGAAGAATGAAATTATCGTGTAAAATTGTAAGTTGACAATTAGTCAATAAAAATAAGGAAAATATGTTCTGTTTTTGTAAATTTGTTAGAATATGGCTTTGAAATTGAATACATATTATTGGCTTTTAATTCTTGTTTTGACACTTGTGTCATGCAAGGATGACGTTGTTGAAGAGCCAACTCCAGAATTGGATTATCTCAAAATTACCCTGCAACCTGTTCTTGGAGCCAATGATTTGTCATTAAATGATACAATCACGACTGTTGAAGGTTATAAGGTGCAATACACCGATTTGAAATGTTATTTTTCGGATGTAAAAAATGGAGGAAATACATTAACGCAAGCAGGCTTGTTCGATTACAAACAGAATGGTACATTTTTATTGCAGGCAGTTGGAAAGAAAGCAGATTATTCATCTTTGACGGCTTATTTAGGAGTTGATCCAGCAGTGAATCATAATGATCCATCGGCATTCCCAAACAGCAGTCCGTTAAACATTGCGAATGCAAATGACATGCATTGGGATTGGAATCCAGGTTATATTTTTATAAAAGTTGAGGCGAAAGTTGATACCATTATTGACGGCGTGAACAATTTAGATCATTTTGTTGTTTTGCACGTTGGAACAGATGCCTTTATTCAAAACTTGAGTTTTAGCTCCTTGAATTGGCAAACAGTTACAGACCATCTTGCGGTTTTACCGTTAAAACTAGATATGGAAAAGTTCTTACAGAATGGTGCTCAAACAATTGATTTAAAAACGGAGCACACGACACATTCTGCTGCTGGACAAGAAGCATTGAGCATTAAAGTTATTCAGAATTTCAAGGATGCAATAAGTACCTATTAAATGAAATATCTTTTCTTCTTATTTATTGGTGTTGTAATTTTCCTCTCGTGTAAAAAGGATAAAACAGGTTATTCACCTGAGCCGTATGTTTTAGAAATTCCATCGCATTTTCCTGACATGATTATTCCGGAAGACAATCCGATGACCGTTGAAGGTGTTTTTTTAGGGAGAAAGTTGTTTTATGAAAAGCAATTGAGTGGTAATAACACCATGTCATGTGGGGCTTGTCATTCGCCTTCAAGTTCTTTTTCAGATCCGAATCAATTTTCAACTGGTATTGACGGGGTTCAAGGAACTCGGAATTCAATGGCCTTGATCAACCTTGGCTGGCAAAATTTCTTTTTTTGGGATGGGCGATCACAAACATTAGAACAGCAAATTCTTGAACCAGTTCCAAATCCAATTGAAATGCACCAATCTTGGACAGATGCTGTTGCCAAATTGAATGCGAGTCAAGACTATAAAAATTTGTTTTACAAGGCCTTTGGAACTACTGAAATTGATTCGACATTGGTCTCAAAAGCAATTGCTCAATTTTTGCGAACGATGATTTCTGGTTCATCGAAATATGATGTGATGTACAAATACATTAACGGGATGAGTTTGTCGGCAGAAGATCAAGCGACATTGGCAACTGTTTCAAATGATGAATGGGCAGGTTATGATTTGTTTAAAAGTTTAAATGGTGCCGATTGTTTCCATTGCCACAACGGAGCATTAATGCAAGTCAGTAAATTTAGTAACAACGGACTAGATTTAACGTTTGCTGATATAGGAAGAGGTGCGATTACAGGATTAGCATCGGATAATGGAAAATTTAAAGTTCCAACTTTGCGTAACATTGCGCTTTCAGGGCCGTATATGCATGACGGAAGGTTTTCAACTTTAGATCAAGTTATAGAACATTATT
>JBDKHH010000255.1:0-4003 GCA_039797785.1 Bacteroidota bacterium
GCGTTCATTCGATTCAACGCGTCAACACAGCTTCTTTGGTTTATTTCCAGCAAGGAATCAACTTGTTTCAGTATGATCAAACTTCTGGTAGTGTCAAACAAGTTACCAACTTTAAAAATGGAAATACTCCTGAAAATACGGGTGATTCAACATTTTTAATGAAGGAAGAAAATGCCTTATTTCAATACATTCAAGATCAAAACAAAGCTGGTGAATGGTATGAAAAAAATAGTGTAACACGTTATTCTTTTCCATCGTCAATTTATACAGGTAAAGAACAATTGGAAAATCTGCAAATATCGCCATCTGCTGAATTTGTTGCCTTTCGCTTTTCTGACTATCCAAAAGAAATTGAAACACATGTCGATCACCACATTTCGGCTGACGGTCACACCTACCCTGTTCCTGCTAGAGCAAAAGTAAGCGACGAAGACCCTTCACATCGATTAGGGATTATGAATATTCAGAAGGATAGCATTTATTTTATTGACTTTTCGAAACTGACAGATATTCGCAAGAAACCTGCTTATTTGAATGACACAGCACTTTATCAAAGCGATCGAAAAATCATTATGCATTCGCTGAAGTTTGCTACCAACTCAAATTTAGCAGTTTGTGATGTACGTTCTTACGATAACAAAGACCGTTGGATTGTATTGATTGATTTAGCCAAAGGAACATTTACTGAAATTGATCATCAACACGACGAAGCATGGATCGGCGGTCCAGGAATTTCAAGTTGGAACGCTGAAGAAGGAACGCTGGGATGGTTAAAAGACAATAAAACCATCTACTTTCAATCAGAAGAAACAGGATATTCTCACCTCTATTTATACACTATTGATTCAAAGAATAAAGAACAACGAACAAAAGGAAATTGGGAAATCTACAAGATTGAATTGAACAATGAAGGAAACTCGTTCTATTTAACTTGTAACAAAACACATCCAGGAAATCGTGATTTTTATCGATACGATATTAATGCGAGAAAAATGGTTCCACTACTTACAAAACCTGGATATCACGATGTAACTCTTTCTCCTGATGAAAAAAATCTCGCTGTTCGTTATTCTTTCAAGAATAAACCTTGGGAATTGTATACTGCAGCGAATGTGTCAAGCACACAATTGAAGCAAATCACCCACTCAACAACCAAGCAATTTGATGCTTACAAATGGCGTGAACCAGAAGTCATTACCTTCAAAGGTTCAGATGGCAAAGATGTGTATGCTCGCTTGTACAATCCTTCTGGAAATAAAAACCAAGCTGCTGTAATTTTCGTGCATGGCGCAGGATATTTGCAAAATGCTCACAATTATTGGAGCAATTATTACCGTGAATACATGTTCCACAACTTGTTGGTTGACAATGGATTCACAGTTTTGGACATTGATTATCGTGCGAGTGAAGGTTACGGACGTGATTATCGAACTGCGATTTATCGTCACATGGGCGGACAAGATTTACTAGATCATTTGTCTGGGAAAGAGTATTTGGTGAATCAACTTGGAATCGATTCAAACAGAGTTGGGATTTATGGAGGATCGTATGGTGGTTTCATTACGTTGATGGCTATGCTGACGACTCCAGGAGAATTTCCATGTGGAGCAGCATTGCGTTCTGTAACTGATTGGGCACATTACAATCACGAATACACGAGCAATATTTTAAATTACCCAGGAACAGATCCTGAAGCTTATCGCAAAAGTTCACCAATATATTATGCCAACAATCTTGAAGGAAAATTGTTAATGCTTCATGGGATGGTTGATGACAATGTTCAATTTCAGGATGTTGTTCGTTTGAGTCAACGTTTTATTGAATTAGGAAAAGAAAATTGGGAATTAGCTGTTTTTCCTGTGGAAGCACATGGTTTCAAAGAAGCGTATTCTTGGAATGATGAATACCGCAGAATTTATGAGTTATTCTACAACGAATTGATATTAAATTACAAAAAATGATTGTTCGCGAATTAAACGGAAAAGAAGAAATGCTCTCCCAACTTGAGGTGATGCAAGAATTGTATCCAAGTCTAACTGCAGATGCCTACGCCCATGATTTAGAAAACATGCTGCCGAACAATCATTATGGTCAAGCGGCTGTTTTTGATGGTGATAAATGTTTGGGAATCGCAGGATTTTGGATTGGAACAAAATTGTGGTGTGGAAAGTATTTAGAAATTGATAATTTGGTTGTATCATCAAAATACCGTTCAAAAGGAGCTGGAAAAACCCTATTTAGCTACTTAAAAAACAAAGCAAATGAAGAAGGTTGTTCGATGATTGCACTCGATTCGTATACCTCAAATTTCAAAGCCCATAAATTTTTCTACAATGAAGAATTTGGTCCAAAAGGATTCCATTTTATCCATGTAATCAAGCAAGACCAACTTCGCTAGGCTATTTTGTTTCTGAATAAGATTCACTACTTTAGTGTTCTTAAATCAGACTATGAAACATATTTTCTCCCTTTTCTTAATTGGAATAACAGTATTTGCTGCAAAAGCGCAAGATGAAAATTCTACAACTTGTGCGAATCGATCTAAATTCAAAGGTCAATCATTAAAAAGTAATTCGCTATCAGTAGCCCAAATCACAGAATCGGAACGCTACAACGTTCATTACTACGATTTGGATTTATCCATGACGAATTTAAATACATCCGTATCTGGAACTGCAGAAATTCATGCAACGGCAAATGAAAATCTGGATTCTGCTTTATTTGAATTGTTTCAAACATTCACGATTTCTGAAATTCGTGTAAATGGAACACCGGTATCTTATTCACGTGTCAATTCAGCGATTAAAGCTCCAGTTAATGCAAATACAGGTGACGCTTTTATCATTGCCGTTGATTACAGTGGAACTCCACCAACAGCAGTTTCGAATCCATTAGGCGGATCTGGAATGACAAATGCCACTTCACCTTCTTGGGGAAACAAAGTTACGTGGTCGTTGTCTGAATCATTTGCTGCATACGAATGGTGGCCATGTAAACAATCATTGAAGGACAAAGCTGATAGTTCTGCAGTTAAATTAACGGTTCCAAACAATTGTAAAGGAGGTTCAAATGGTATTTTGGAAAATGTCATTCCGCTTGGAAATGGGACAACACGTTATGAGTGGAAAAACCGTCACATGATTGATTATTACTTAATTTCTGTGGCTGTTGCGAAATATGTTGAATACAACGTATATGCCAACCCAGTTGGTGCTACCGCTCCTATTTTAATCCAAAATTTCATTTACGACAATCCAGCGACCTTGCCGAACTTTCAGGCTGATATCGATGAAACCGTCGATTTCCTAGAATTGTTTTCAGATTTATTCGGACTTTATCCATTCGCGGATGAAAAATACGGACATTGTATGGCGCCGTTGAGTGGTGGAATGGAACATCAAACGATGACAACACAAGGATTTTTTGAAAAAAGTTTAACTTCTCACGAATTAGCACATCAATGGTTTGGAGACAATGTAACATGTGCTTCATGGACAGACATTTGGGTGAATGAAGGGTTTGCTGCCTATTCAGAATACTTAATGAAAGAAGCGCTTTATCCGACTGAAACAACACAACATTTAATTGACATTCATGACAATATTATGTCGCAACCCGATGGTGCTGTTTGGGTTCTGGATAGCTTAAACGAATCACGTATTTTTGACGGTCGTTTAACGTATGACAAAGGCGCTGCCATTGTTCACACGTTCCGTTTCATGATAAATAATGACGCAACGTTCTTTAACGCTTTAAAAAATTATCAAACGAATTTTAAAGATAGTGTCGCTGTAGGAACAGATGTTCAAGCTGAATTGGAAGCAGCAAGTGGGATTGATTTTACAGAAGCATTCGATCAATGGTATTTTGGAGAAGGTTATCCAACCTATTCAACACGATGGAATGCAGTTGGAACAGATTTATTGTTGGAAATAACCCATACAACTTCTGCTTCAAGCATCACACCTACATTTACAAATCCATTGGAAATTAAATTTGCACG
>JBDKHH010000256.1:0-9908 GCA_039797785.1 Bacteroidota bacterium
TGGCGTCATTTAACGGATGATGAAATGAACGAACTGAACAATTTAATTGCCGATTCTGCAAAAACGCATGAATGAATCATTGAAGTTTAGTGCGTAACAAAAGTTTCACACAAGTAGTTTCTAGGTTGTATCTTTATCAAAAATTTATCCATGAAAGCATTCATTTTACCATTATTGTCTTTAGCAATTTTAACAATCACTTCTTGTTCTTCAAACGGCACAGGAAAATTATCAACGATTAATCCGAAAGATTTTCTTGAAAAATTAAACGCTACACCAGAAGCGCAATTAATTGATGTTCGTACACCTGAAGAATTTCAAGAAGGTTCAATTGCCAATGCAATAAATATTGATTGGAATGGTTCTGATTTCGTGAATCAACTAGCTAGTTTAGACAAAAATGCACCAGTATTTATCTATTGTTTAAGTGGTGGAAGAAGCGCAGAAGCTAGTCAAGCACTATTAGACAATGGTTTTCAAGAAGTGTATGAATTAGATGGTGGATTCATGGCGTGGAACAATGAAGGATTGCCTCTTGCAAATGCTGTTGAAAAATCGAGTGGTTTAACACAAGAAGAATATACAAAAATGGTAACCAGTGATGGATATGTTCTAGTTGATTTTTCAGCTGAGTGGTGTGGACCTTGTAAAAAATTAGCTCCTATTGTTGCAGAGATAGAACAAGAATACAAAGGCAAGGTGACAATTGTTCGCATTGATGTTGATGAAAATCCTGAGCTTTCTCAAGCATTGAATGTCAATTCAATCCCTTTACTTCACTTGTATAAAAAAGGAAATCTAGTTTGGGAAAATGTTGGATTAACTGAAAAATCTGTAATTACAGAACAATTAAAATAAGCATTTTACGCTTCATATTTTCTACCGTTTTTGAATACGATGTAGGAATTATTAAATAGTTTCACAAGAACTAAATTTCCGTAAATTTCATATTCAGCATTCGGTTGATTGGTGATTTCGTGCACTTTTCCGTCAATTAGTGCACTTACGCCGCCCATTTGATTTCGAAAAGCAAACACATTGTTTTTCAACAAATAATCTTTAGGCGTATAATTTGAAACTTGAATTTTGGTTCCGTTTTGATACGCAAACACAAAAGAATTCTCACCCCAAACAACTAAATCGTCTTTTACTTCCCAAAATTTTGCTGAAAAATTCGATAACTCAGTAGTTTCGTTTGCTTTGTACATCTTCAAATTTCCATTCAAATCCTCATAGACGATGAACCCTCTACCCGATTTATATTTGCCCATGAAATTTTGTTCAACATCCAAGAATTGGCCGTTTTCAAAAATCGCAAATGATCGTTGGGTTGGATCATTAAAACAAAGAATATCCGTTCCAGCTTGAAAGTCAATGGCACCATTCCAAACACCTAAATCATGAATTTTCCCATTATAGAAAACCTTATAAAAATTACCATTATCTTTAAAAACCACAATATTTTCCCCAATTGTTTCTGGCATATAGATATCATCTACAACCGTACACAAGGTAAATATCTCTTTATGCCAATAAACATTTAGTGTGTTGAAACGCGTGTCTTCAAATACAATTAAACTGTCTTTCACCTCATAATTGCGTCCAAAATAAGTCAAAGTGCTTAATTTCCCTTCGTCCCACATATTCAAGGTTGCACCGATATTGTAGGCCAATAAATGATCCGAAACTTTGTATTGAACATTCAAATTTGAGATATCCTTACGTTCTTTTCCATCGTAAATACGCAAATTACCTTTCGTATCGATGTAAGCTACTAAATCATCACCTGCTTTGAATTCTCTAATACGCTGAAATTCCAATTGTCGAAAATTATCATTTTCAAACGTTCTGAAATAGTAGTTAAAATCAACAAAGGGAACCACTTTCTGAGCGTGTGAATTCCACGTTAAAAGCAACAATAAAAGAAGAGCTAATTTTTTCATCGACTCAAAGTTAGCAATTTTCTTGCCAAAGGAAATCCATTCATTCAACCACTTGCACAAAGAATCATCCGTATATCAACAAAGGCCTCTCAATTCAAAAAATCTAACTTTCTTTGTACGTGATATAAATCCTATTTATCAATGAAAAAAACAATCGTAACTGGGTTATTAGCATTTGTTGCTTTATCAACTCAAGCACAGAAGAAGATTGAGTACGTTGAGTACGACCTTCCGAATGGCATCCATGTAATTTTACATGAAGAACACTCAACTCCAAATGTAGCAGTTTCAATTCTGTATCATGTTGGGTCTAAAAATGAAACTCCTGAGAGAACAGGTTTTGCCCATTTCTTTGAACACTTGTTGTTTGAAGGGTCTGTTAATATTGGTCGTGGTGAATATTCTGAACTTGTTGAGAAAAATGGTGGAACATTAAACGCCAATACTTCTCAAGACAGAACGTACTACTATGAAATCTTGCCATCAAATCAATTAGAACTTGGTTTATGGTTGGAAAGTGAGCGATTATTGCACGCAAAAGTTGATAATACAGGAATTGAGACGCAAAGAAGTGTTGTAAAAGAAGAAAAACGTCAGCGCGTTGACAATCAACCATACGCTTCTTTCATTACTGAAATGTTCAAACGTATGTTTACAGTTCACCCATACAATTGGGTTCCAATTGGAAGTATGGAACATTTAGATGCAGCTCAAGAAGAAGATTATGTAAATTTCTACAAAACATTCTACGTTCCACAAAATGCAACGCTTTCAATTGCTGGAGATTTAAACATTGCCGAAACAAAAAAATGGATTGAAAAATATTACGGTTCAATTCCAAAAGGTCAAGCAATTAACTTGTTCCGTGATTTTGAAAATTTAGCAGATGCTGATTTTGAAAAACGTTATGGTATTGCAAAATCTAAATTTGACGCGAAGGATTTCATGAATTCTAAAGATCCTGAAGCGAAAAAATTGATTACTTCATTAGCAAGTAAACCAGTTGTAATCCCTCGTCCAACAAAAGATACAGAGAAATTAAACGGTGTAATTAAAGATGTTGTTTATGACAATATTCAATTACCTGCTTTGTTTATGGGTTACAAATTCCCAGCGCAAACTGATGCTGATATGTATGCTTTAGAAATGATGAACGAAGTATTGTCTGGTGGAGCAAGTTCAAGAATCAATAAATCAATTGTTGAGAAAAAAGAGATGGCAACATTTGCGTTTTCGTTCAATTATGGTTTAGAAGATGCTGGTGTTGGAATCTTTGCTGCAATCGCTGCGAATGGCGTAAGTTTAGATTCAATTCAAATGGAATTTGATGCGCAAATCGAATTGATGAAAACTGAATTGATTTCACAAGAAGAATTTGAGAAAGTAAGAAACAAAATTGAAAACGATTTAGTTTCATCGAATTCATCTATTGCCGGAGTTGCTGAAAACTTAGCTGACAATCATGTTTATTATGGTTCTGCTAGTCGTGCAAACACGCAATTAGAAGGTTACATGAAAGTTACACGTGAAGACATTCTTCGTGTTGCTAAGAAATATTTGACACAAGATGCTCGCGTTATCTTGCATTATTTACCAAAAGAGACTAAATAATATTGACGATGAAAAAGTTATTTATTTTAACAGGGCTTTTAGTTCCCGCAGTTCTTTTCGGTCAATTGGATCGTTCAGTACGTCCTGCTGCAGCAAAAGCACCAACTATTAATATTAAAGATTCAGAAGTTTTTACAACTGCAAATGGTATCACAGTTATTCTTTCTGAAAATCACAAATTACCAAAAATTGCCTTCAACTTCGTTATGGGTTCTGATCCGATTACGGAAGGCAATAAAGCTGGTTTATCTGAATTAGCAGGTTCATTGGTTTTATCTGGAACATCTTCAAGATCGAAAGATAAATTGGACGGTGAGAAAGATTACATTGGTGCTACATTAGAAGCTTCTGAATCAAATTTGTACTTGTCTTGTTTGACAAAGCACATGGACAAAGGTTTGGAATTAATGTCGGATGTTTTCTACAATGCGAATTTCCCTGAAAGTGAATTCGACCGTGTTAAAAAACAAAACGAATCAAACTTGTTGTCGGCAAAATCGGATCCAGGAACGATGGCTGATAACGTTGAGCGCAAAGTGAACTTCACGAATCATCCTTATGGAGATGTGATGACTGAAGAAAGTTTGAAAAACATCACACGTGATGATATTTTAAACTATTACAAAGCTATTTTCACAACGAAAGGAAGTTACTTAGTTATTGTAGGAGACATTACAAAGGATCAAGCGACTAGTTTAGTAAATAAGTATTTTGCTAAAACATCTGGAGTAGCACCTTACACTCAAGAACTTGGGAAAGGTAATTTCAACAAAGGAAACCGTGTGATTTTTGTTAAAAAACCAGGAGCTGTTCAATCAGTAATCCAAGTTTCTTTCCCATTGGATATTCGTACAGGAGATCAAAATCAATTACCATTAACTGTTTTAAACGGTGTTTTTGGTGGTGGTGGATTTGGAACACGTTTGATGCAAAACTTACGTGAAGACAAAGCATACACATACGGATGTTATTCTTCTTTGAATGTTACAGAAGATGGTTCTTGGTTATCAATTGGTGGAAATTTTAGAAACGATGTAAGTGATTCAGCTATTACTCAAATTTTGTTTGAATTGGATAGAATCACAAATGGTTACGTTACTGATGACGAATTGAATTTAACAAAATCTTCAATGGCTGGTGGTTTCTCACGTTCATTAGAAAATCCACAAACAATTGCTCGTTTTGCCTTGAACATTATCAAGAATAACTTAAACAAAGATTACTATCAAAGTTATTTGAAACGATTGGAAGCAATTTCGAAGGATGATGTTTTAACAATGGCTCAAAAATTCTTTACTGCAAAAAATTGTAACATTGTTGTAATTGGTAATGAAGAGATTATTGAACGTTTGAAACAATTCGATGCTGATGGTAAAATTGAATTCCTTGATGCTTTTGGAAACGAAGTAAAGGAAATGAAAGCAGCTGATATTAAAAAAGAAGTATTGATTGACAACTACATTTTCGCAGTTACGAAAACAACTTCACTTAAAGCAGCAGCGAAGAAATTGAAAAAAGTTAAATCTGTTGTTGAAGAAACAGAACTTTCAATGTCTCAAATTCCTTTCCCTTTAAAAAATTCTAAAGTTTGGGTTTCACCTTCAACAGAGGGTCAAAAATTGGAAGGACAAGGAATGGTTTTACAAAAATCATACTTTGACGGAACAGCTGGTTATTCAGTTAACATGCAAACTGGTAGAACTGAACTTACTGCTGAAGAAATTGCTGCTAAGAAAAAATCAGTTGGTTTATTTCCTGAAATGAACTATTCAGCTACAGGAATGACGTATGAACTTATCGGTATCGAAAATGTTGATGGCGTTGATATGTATGTTCTTAAATTGAACGATGGTGAAACAGAAACGTTTGACTATTTCAATACTAAAACCTTTATGAAAATGAAATCAATTTCTATTCAAAAGAATGGAGAAGAAACTGTTGAAACAACAGCAACTTATGGAGATTTCAAAGAGGTAAATGGATTGTTATTCCCTCATTCAATGACATTGTCAGTTGGTGAAGCTTCATTCACAGGAAAAACAACTTCAATTACTGTAAACGGTAAAGCTGATTTGTCAACTTTTAAATAATTGACAAGCAAATAAATTAAAGAAAGGTGCTTATTTTTTAAGCACCTTTTTTTGTAACCAAGATTTTAGTTAGCCGTATAAAATAACGTGAAACAAATTGTACTATATAGTTTAACACTCTTTATTTGTTTTTTGAGTAATGCTCAAACAAATATTAAATCATTTTACTTTGAAAGAAGTCAGAGTGTTCCAACACAGTACTCACAAAATCAATTAGCGCTTTTTAAAGAAAAAGTAGATCGAAATGAAATCATCATCGAAAAGGTGTATGCTTATACGGATTCAGTCGGATCTTCTCGTTACAATGATTCTTTAGCAAAAAAAAGGTTGGAATACGTTGCTATTAACTTAGGTATAGAAAACACCAGTTCAATTCCAAAAGTTGCTCAAGGATTGAATCGTGTATATGATGCTCAATCATTTTTAAATTGGAGACGTGTTGACGTTTATTATCAACAACTAACACCATTGGTAATTGAAACACAAGAAATTGATACCACCGAATTAAACCTTTCAGAAATTAAACCACAAGTTCTTGATACAAATCATCAGGAAATTTTAACGTCACTCGACAATGCAACGCCCTATATTTTAAATGTCGAGTTTTTTGAAGGAACTGCAGATTTGGATGAAAAAAGTTTGAAAGAAATTCGAAATCTAGCTGATTTCCTTAAACGTAATGCGAATGCAAGTATATTAATTCGCGGACATGTTTGTTGTGGTAAAAATATGCGCATGTCAAAAAAACGTGCAAAAACGGTATATCAAGAATTGATTCGATTAGGAATATCAAAATCACGACTGGATTATATTGGAATGTCTAACAAAGAACCATTAATAACACCAGAACTAAATGAAAGCGACCGTCAAAAAAACCGACGCGTTGACATCAAATTCAAAGGAATGTAACATTTCAACTAATCGTGGTTATTTCTTTCATGAAAAAAATTACACTCACCTTTCTTCTTTTAGTTGGATTGAACTGTTTGGCTCAAGAAACAAAAACATTGCATCTCTATTTTCATGTTGGAGATTATTCCCTTACAAAACAGAGTAAAAAGTCCTTGGATTCTTTGTTTAATGTTATGTCAGGAAAAGATTTATTGATAACGAATGTTTCAGCATTTTGTGATACAACGGGAAGTGTTGAAATGAATCGAATATTAGGTAATAATCGACTTGAAACCGTTTTCAAATACCTGACAAACGAAGGGGCAAATATAAATTCGAAAAATTCGTTTGGTGAAGAATACCCGCTTGATAAAAGTGTAAAAAACTATCGTAATTGGAGAAGAGTTGATGTAAGCTACATTGTTAGTCAACCTGTTCGCGTTGAGGAAGTAGAAATTCCTTCAAGCAACAAATTCGCCAATGTCTTTCTAGATAGTTTGGTTGCGAATACTTCAGTCGCAATTGTTTTGGATATTCAATTTGTCCCTGGACAAGATGTTTTATTACCTGGATCAGAAAATGAAATTTGGCGTTTATATGATTTCTTAAGTGCAAACCCAAAAGCATTTGCCTTTATTCGTGGACATGTTTGTTGTGCGAATGATCCATTTTTATCTGCGGCACGCGCTTATGCCGTTTATACGATGTTAACCAATCAAGGTATTTCCCCTACTCGATTGAAATATCAAGGATTTAGTAATACAATGCCTCGCGCTGAAGAAATCGATGAAGAGAGCAGACAACTAAATCGCCGAGTAGATGTTGTTTTTTCTAAAATAGACGAATAATTTACCCTTTTAATTGACTTAGTTAAATAATTTCAATAATTCTACTCAATTATTAATTTGCATTTGATGTAATCATTCCTTTTTGTACATTCACGACATAATTGCAATCGGACACTGAAAAATGCCAATTAACCGCTCTTCCATATTCCTTGAAGTCATTGAAGGCTTGTCTAAAAGTATGCATATTGGTGAAGGGAATGCAGAAGCTATGGCAAAAGAAATACTTTTCAGTGCTTCTCATTTTCTAAAAATAAATAGGGTAAATGCTTGGTTGATTGATGAAGATTTTTCAAAACTTTCATGTCTTTCATCGTATGACCGAACTACAGATCTATTCTCGAATGAAAGATCATTAAAAAAGTCCGATTATCCTTTATATTTCAACCATATCAGTCGAACAGATATAATCATTAGTACAAAAGCACAGGAAGAAGCGTTCAATTCTGAAATACTTGAGAACTATTTAATTCCAAATAATATATGCTCCATGATGGAAGTTCCCATTTTATCTGGAGGAAAATTTAAAGGAATTGTTTGTTTTGAAAATACAAATGAAATTCGTGTTTGGACAAATGATGAACAACACTTTGCTTTGGCATTAACGCAGCTTCTTATTCTAACGCTAGAAACGAAAGAAAAAAATATTTATCGCGACGAATTAGAGAAATTAGTGAAGGAGAAATCTGTATTAATAGCAGAAATCAATCATCGTGTGAAAAATAATCTTGCTGTAATCACTGCTTTAATTCGCAATGAATCTTTTCGTGTTAAAGATGAATTTCACAAAGCGCTTTTCAATAACATCTTATTAAAAACCTTTTCGCTCTCGACGTTGCAGCACGCTATCTACAATTCACAAAATTACCAAGAAGCAAACTTCAGTGAATTTATTCGAACATTGGTTGCAAATATGAATGATACGTATGGTCATAATTTGACAATTAAATTGGAACTTGACTTAGAAGAATTGAATGTTGAAATTGATAAAGCAGTTCCTTGTTCATTGATTGTAAATGAAATTCTCACCAATTGCTACAAATATGCTTTCGAAAAGAATCGAGAAAATATCCTTTCGATTGAACTTCATAAAAATTTAAATCACCATTGTGAACTAACAATCAAGGACAATGGTTCTGGCCTCCCAGAAAATTATGCAACGAATGGAACAGGTTTCGATTTGATGGAAGGACTTACCGATCAAATTGATGGTGTTCTAATGGTCGATTCCACGAATAATGGAACAGCTATTAAATTGATATTTTAACTATTCCTTTACAATTTTCACAACCTCTTCATCAAATTGTCTTCTAACGACAATAAAATAAATTCCAGAAGATTGAACTGACAAATCAAACGAAACTTGGCGGATTTCTTTCTCATACACTTCTTCTTCCACTTTTTTACCAAAAGCAGAATAGATGCGAATAGAGCTAATTGGTTCGTCACTATAAACATTTATAATATCTGTCGCTGGATTTGGAGACACAACAAGGTTATCATCGTTACAAATGACCGTTTTAGCTGGATATTCTTTACGCGCACCATCATAATCTACTTGCACCAATCGATAATAATCAAATTCGAATCTTGTTTCAAATGCATACTTATTCAAGTCAGAACTATTTCCTACTCCATTTACGATTCCAGTTTCATACCAGCTTTGACCATTCTGAGAACCTTCAATCACAAAATGACTGTTGTTATGTTCTGAATTTGTAGACCATGTAATTTCAACGATGTTGTTTTTACAAAATAAATCAAAAGAGATTAACTCAACAGGTAATGGAGTAATTGTAACATTTGCAATCGTGAAAGGACTAAAATTAACAACTGGAGCTCCAGAACTAATTGTTCCAGCAGTTACAGTTCCTGTTGTACCACCATTTCCTTCATCTTGCCAAGTCGAAACACCGTCGTATCTAGCCACTTTTAAATCTGGTAGTGCAGTAATCGCGCAACTGGATGTATTCCAACTTAAAGTTACTGTTCTTGCTTCTGTTCCAGCATCACGATCAATAATCCAATACTCACAATCACTTAAATTCTCCAAGGTTGGAGCCAAGGTGTTGCCATAAGGAATTTGAGGATTTGAAGGGAAATATTCAGCTGTAAACGAAGCAATTGGTGGTACTTTCGCAACAATCACATTGTCGAGTGCAAAAGAAGGATCTGTTCCTACTCCATCGTCATTATTCACCCATGAAAAAGCAATTTTCAAAGTTGAGATATTATCACAACTTGCTGGTAAGGAAATTGAACGAGTAGTCCAAACTCCTTGTCCGCCGCAACCTGTTAATGACTTTGGCATATCTTCTAACAGGAGCCAACTTGCTCCATTGTCAATTGAATAAAATACTTGTGCATTGTCATTTGTACTTTCTCCTCCTTCAATATAATCAAAAAGAAGTGTTAAACCTGTTTGTCCAACTGTACTTATTGTTGGTGAAATAGTTCTTCGATTCGCTTGTGGACAAAACAATATTCCACAAAAACCACCTGCATCGTAAGCCGCACCTCCAGCAGGA
>JBDKHH010000257.1:0-3159 GCA_039797785.1 Bacteroidota bacterium
GAATTTGGAAAATACATTGATTTACCCGTCTTGGATCACGTTATTTTCACGGATTTTGGTTATTTTAGCTTCGCCGATAGCGGCATGATTTCATAAATCTCAAGTGAATTGAAGAAACGAATTATTACCATCGTTGGTGCGCGTCCTCAAATAATAAAATCTTCTGCGATCAGTAGAGCGATTCAGCTTCGCTTTTCTGATGTTTTGGAAGAAATTATTGTGCATACAGGTCAACATTACGATGAAAATATGTCGGAAGTATTTTTTCAAGAAATGGGAATTCCGCGTCCAAATTACAATTTGAATGTAGGAAGCGGGAGTCATGGTGCGCAAACGGCCAAAATGATTGAAGGTTTAGAAGAAATTTTCATCAAAGAAGCGCCAACTGCTGTTTTGGTGTATGGTGATACTAATTCTACGATTGCTGGAGCTTTAGCGGCTATTAAAATTCATATTCCTGTCATTCATGTTGAAGCAGGTTTACGCAGTTTTAATAAAGCAATGCCAGAAGAAGTGAATCGAATTGCGTGCGATCACATGTCAACCTTGCTTTTCACGCCAACAATAACTGGAATTGAGAATCTGACAAAAGAAGGTTTTGCGATGGATACAGTTGGAATAGCGACTGCAAATTCACCAAAAGTGTATCAGTGCGGCGATGTGATGTTTGATAATAGTTTGTATTTCTCAAAATTGTCGGATGAAACGTCTACAGTTCTTTCGGAAAATGGCTTAGAAGCAAACGGCTATGTCTTAACGACGATTCACCGTGATTCAAATACGGATGTGGCTGAAAATATGGAGGCAATTTTCAGTGCTTTGCTAACGATTCAGCAACAATTTGGGTTAACGATTGTTTTGCCAATTCACCCACGTACGAAAGGGAAAATGAAGGATCAATTGAGTGCAGAATTGTTGAGTGCAATTGAAGAAAATCCAAATTTCAAAATCATTCCACCAGCTGGATTTATTGATATCATTGCCTTGGAGAAAAATGCACGTTTGATTGTGACAGATAGTGGTGGATTACAAAAAGAAGCATTTTTCTTTGAGAAACCATGTGTGATTTTGCGCCCACAAACGGAATGGGTTGAAATAGTGAACAATGGAAATGCTGTACTTGCAGATGCTTCGAAAGAGCGCATTGAAACAGCCTTTACAGCATTAATGAATAAAACTGATTACAGCTTTCCTCCGTTTTATGGCGATGGTAAAGCAGCGGAATTTATTTGCAAAAAAATAGTTGAAGACTTATAAGAAATGGTTTTAATTTTTGTTGAACGTATTACTGAACGGCTGATTTATACGCTGGATTTCGTTTTTAAGGAACGCGGTCTGAGCTATGAATTGACGTCTGATCGACAAGAATTTTTAACAGCCGTTAAACCTCGATTCAACTATTCCGATCAAGATTTTGAAGGGGTTCCTTGTTTACGTCCATCAACAATGCTTTTTGATACAGAGTTGATTGTATATGGAATTGAATCAGATAAATTTGAGAAGGAAGATTGCTTAAAAATCAGTGGGCGCATTGAACCTTTAGCGGGTATTTTCTATGTGCTTTCGCGTATGGAAGAATATTCGTCAACGATAGAAGATGAACATGGACGTTTTCCTTCCAATAACAGTATTTTGAATCGTTTTGGTTGGTTAGACAAGGTCGTTTGCGATCGCTGGGCAGTTGCCTTTTTGCGTTTTCTAGCGCACAATGGTCTAATTGAATTTGTGAATCATAAAGCGGAGGTAAACATTCGTCCGACATTTGATATCGATAATGCCTATGCGTATCAGTTGAAATTTGGGTGGAGACGCTGGATGTCTGTTGCACGCGATATTCTCAAAGGCGATAAATTCAGAATTGTTGAACGAAAATTGGTGCTTAAAGGCTCTTCAAAAGATCCGTATGATACCTACGATTATATTTTGTCCATTGCGAAACGTGGTTTTCAAGTCAATATGTTTTGGTTATTGGGCGATTATGCGAAATACGACAAGAATATATCGTTTAAAAATATACGTCATCAACGATTGATTCGCAAAATGAATCGCGCAACAACCGTTGGAATTCACCCGAGTTATAAATCGAATAGCTACGAGTTTTATCTTTTGAATGAAAAAGAACGCTTGGAGGTGATTTTGAATAACATGGTTGAACATTCGCGTCAGCATTTCTTGAAATTGAAAATCCCTTTGACCTATCCTTCAATCAGTTCAATGGGAATCAAGCACGATTATACTATGGGATATGCCGAACAATACGGGTTTCGAGCAGGAACAGCGCGCCCTTTCAAATGGTTTGATTTAACGAAAAACAAAGTTTCAGATTTGACGATTCATCCCTTCGCATACATGGATGGAACCTTGAACGAATACATGAATTTGAGTCCAGATGAAGCGAAGGAACGCATCACGAAATTGTACCATGAAGTGGAACGATTTGGCGGTGAATTTGTCTTTATTTGGCACAATGAAACAATCGGTGACTACGGAAAATGGAAAGGTTGGCAAGCCGTTCTTGAACATACATTAGCATTGAAAAATACAACACATGAATAAGAAAATAGTGCTTACTGCGGCAGTTTTGCTACTATTGGCAATCGTACTTGGAGCATTCGGTGCTCACGGATTAAAGGATAAAGTTACACCAGAACGCATTGCAACATTTGAAGTAGGAGTGAGGTATCAATTCTACATTGGTTTAGCGATGTTGATTCTAGGATTCAATGAAGAAAAATTAGGATTCAGCTTAAAACCAACATTTATATTATTACTGATTGGTGTTTTGTTCTTTTCAGTGTCGATTTACTTTTTGGCCATTCAAGAAATCCTTAGGGCGAGTTTGAAATTTTTAGGTCCAATCACACCTCTTGGCGGACTTTTAATGATTATCGGCTTGTTCGTGTTCATTGTTAAATTAATGCGTAAATAAATCCGGCGTGAAAATCACTGTTCTTGGTTCTGGAACTTCTCAAGGCGTACCTGTAATCGCATGTGAATGTCACGTGTGTAAATCAAGTGAGCCGAAAGACAAACGTTTGCGCAGTTCCATAATGATTTCGCACAATGAACAGAATTATGTAGTGGATGCAGGACCTGATTTTCGTCAGCAAATGTTGCGCGAAGATGTGAAAACCTTGTCTGCCATTTTATTTACACACG
>JBDKHH010000258.1:0-5375 GCA_039797785.1 Bacteroidota bacterium
CAGTATCTGTTTTCTTTTGGTTTAATAAAAAGAAATCATCTAATTCTTCAATTTCAACAAGTTTCGTTTCAATGGAAATTTTATTTGCTTCACTAACTTTTATCCATTTTTCATACGTAGCAGCAGTCGCAAATAGTTCAAGTTTAATGTTCAGCTCTTTTCCTAAACGCAACAATCGTTCAACCCATAGAGCAAAGCTACTTTCCAATTCTGCCATCGGTGGTGCAATGACAATAATCTTATTGTGGGAAATAAATGGTTTATCAAATTGACAAAAGAAAATCGTTTTATCACACACATCCAATAAATGTTCTCGATCGTCACCAACAATACGTTTCAGCAAATTCATATTTCGGTTATCATTCAAAACAACAATATCCGTCACTAATTCTTTAGAAACACGCGAAATACCAGAAGACAAATTATGATCTATCGTGGCAATTGTATTTATTTTTGCTTCATGTCCTGAGAAGTGTTTCACGATTTCCTCTAACGATTTGCGTGATTTACGAATCATACGTTCCGCATCCTCATTATTCGGATAAACACTTACAACAGAAATGGGGTTAATCACTTTTGGATCTGAAACCATCAAGGCAAAATCCAACAAGGATTCATTTCCTTTCAATTCGTTCATCGAAACCAATAAGTGCTTATTACGCAATCGTGTTTCTGTATGATCGTCATCTCCTTTTTCCGCAATTTCAATCAACAAACGTTTACCAGCATTTTCAGTCACAAAAGATGCAACCATACACGTAAATAAAATCAAAAGAACTGTTCCATTCACAATATTAATATCTAAAATTTTATTTTGGAAACCAACCATGATAATCGCCAAGGTTGCAGCTGCATGAGAGGTACTCAAACCAAAGATTATTTGACGTTCAGTTCCCGTCATCTTGAATATTTTCTGCGTAATAAAAGCAGCTAACCATTTACTAATAATTGCAAAGCTCGTCAAAACTCCTGCAATAATTAGCGGCCAAGTTCCAGAGAAAAAGACCTTGTAATCAACTACCATTCCTACGAAAATCAAGAAGAATGGAATAAATAATGAACTTCCTATGAATTCAACACGATTCATCAAAATTGAATTGTGAGGAATTAAACGATTCAACACCAAACCAGCAACGAAAGCACCAATGATGTGTTCAACACCAGCAACTTCCGCTAAGAAGGCCGCAAAAAAGACAATTGAAAGAACAAAAATGTATTGCGATGATTTCTCACTATCCAATTTACTAAAAAACCAACGCGCCACTTTTGGAATTAAGAAGAACATGATTCCTGAGAAAATTGTAAGCGAAGTAATCAAACGCAACCAAAATGCACCATCTAAATTACCTTGTGCCGAACTTGTAATTACCGCAAGAATAATCAATACCGCTGTATCAGTCAAAATTGTTCCACCAATCGTGATGGCAACAGCTTTGTTCTTTGTTAAACCAAATTTCGAAACAATTGGATAGGCTACTAATGTGTGTGTTGCAAACATACTCGCTGTTAACCAACTTGCAGTTTGACTCAAATGCAAACCATAATAACACAATGGGAACCCAAGTGCAATAGGAACGAAGAACGTTAATGCTCCAAACGTGACACTTTTCTTTAAGTATTTTTTGAATTCATTCATGTCAAGCTCTAAACCAGCCATGAACATGATGTACAATAAACCAATTGTAGAGAACAACTTAATTGAACCTTCAGCTTTCATGTGTTCAGGTCCAATCAGTCCAAGTCCATGAGGCCCGATTATTACTCCTGAAATAATCAATCCAATGATTGCGGGAATCTTCACTTTTCTCAATACAATAGGAGAAAGTAAGATGATAAAAAGCAAAAGTGAAAAAACTAAAACGGGGTTTTTCAAGGGCAAATGAAACTCAGAAAGAAGGTGTTCAAAAAAATAGTTCATCTGCCAAAAATTAAGTTTGTGAACAAAGATAATTGTTTCATTTTATTTTAGCTGACTTTCAAATTAATGATACGATGAAATAACCTATCTTTGCAAAAATTCTTTTCAATGCGTTTCGAACTCACCAAAGACTTTCTTGAAATACTTCGCCAAAAAATAGCGGAGCAGGACATGTTTTGGATTCGCGAAAACATTTTAGAATTGCACTTTGCGGATATCGCAGAAATTCTCGATAAACTTTCCAACGAAGAAGCCAAATACATCTATTTCCAATTGGAAGAAGAAGTTCAGGCGGATGTATTGATGGAGTTGGAGGAGGAAGTGCGAGATCGTTTCTTAGCTTCCCTTTCTTCTAAAGAAATTGCTGACCAGTTAGAGAATTTGGATTCCGATGATGCTGCCGACATTCTTGGTGATTTATCCGACGAACAAATTCAGGAAGTCATTTCTCAAATGGAGGATGACGAAGCAGCAGAAGACATCGTCGACCTGTTAAATTACGACGAAGACACTGCCGGTGGTTTGATGCAGAAAGAGTTCATTCAAGCAAAACTGGATTGGCCAGTAGATCGTTGCTTGGTTGAATTGCGTCGCCAGGCAGAAGATGTAGAAAAAGTATATACGATTTATGTCGTAGATGATTTCAATAAATTAGTTGGTGTTTTATCATTAAAACGCTTGTTGTTTGCCTCGCCAAAAACGAAAATCGTTGACTTATACCAAGGAAAAAATATCATTTCTGTCAAAACTTCCGATGATAGTGAAGCTGTTGCGAAAGTGATGGAAAAATACGATTTGGTTTCTGTTCCTGTTGTGGATTTACAAAACAAATTGGTTGGTCGAATTACCTTGGATGACGTTGTTGATGTAATCAAGGAAGAAGCTGACAAAGATTTCCAATTGGCTTCGGGTATCTCTGAGCGTATTGAGTCAACCTTTAGTGTTTGGCGTATCACACGTGCTCGTATTCCTTGGTTGATTATTGCCATGTTGGGAGGAACATTGGGCGCACAAGTTATTGCGAGCTTTGAAGGTGGAATCACGAAAGTACCAGCTCTTGCCTTTTTCATTCCTCTGATTACAGCGATGGGAGGAAATGTTGGCGTGCAATCATCCGCGATTGTTGTGCAATCTCTTGCCAAAGGGAACGACCAATTTGGAAGTATTTTACAGAAATTATCAAAAGAAGCCATTGTCGCGCTGGTGAATGGATTACTCTTGTCCACCATGATTTTTGGTATTGCTTATTACTTTGAAAATGCGACTTTAGGAATGGTGGTAAGTATTTCCTTGTTCACCGTAATTATCTTTGCCGCAATCTTCGGAACGCTGATTCCATTGGTATTGAATCACTACAAAATCGATCCAGCCTTGGCAACAGGTCCATTCGTTACTACCTTAAACGATATCGTTGGTCTGTTTATCTACTTTACGGTAGGGATGCTGTTGTACCATATTTAGAAGGAATCAAATTCACAACATAAATGTAGCCGATGTTACTTTATTTCTCTTCGCAGAATAAGTCGCTTCTCTATATATTATCGAGAAGGACAGTAATGTTCCTTTTCTTGCTTTTTTTATATCCTTTGTTAATTCTTGAGTTAATTCATCATAATTTCCTTGATAAACTTTTCCACTGTCCGACAACTTTGCAGCCCAATGTATAACATTACACAGTTCATAATTTTGAACCGAATCAAGTATAAGAATGGCCTTCAATTTGGTAGCTTTTTTATTCATCTTTTTTGTCTGCTCAGAATTTTCTCCCCACATAATTTGTGCACGGGGCAAAATTGAAACAACAAATTGCCTTTGATAAATAGTATCGGTGGATTTCGGATCAATAATGACCAATTCTCCATTGCCCTGTTTATTTGGCACCAAAAAATATGTAGCTACAGAATCGTTTGGAATAATTTCAATTAAGGAAGACTTAATTATGCATTCAGACGGTTTGAGATTATTATTGAGTTCGATTTTATATACCAAATCTAAAAACACATTTGAATTACTTTCAGAATTCAAATCTAATGCTGTCGAAATACTATTCTGAGAGAAAAGTAAAAAATTTAAATAAAAAAAGAAGGTAGATAAAATCCATTTATGCATTCATAAATTTATTGAAAATTTTTATACCATGAAATTACCCCGACCATTTTTCAAAACGAATTAAACCGTTGGTGATATTACTTAGTTTCCTACCTCATTTTTTTTCCGTTTCTTTGGGTATCAATTCCTCTTTATGAAAATACTTTTTCTCGATACAGTTCATCCAATTCTTGCCGAGCGTTTAACTGCTTTGGGTTCAACGTGCATTGATGCAGCAGGATTTTCAAAGGAAAAATGTTTAGAGGAACTTAATTCGGCAGATGGAATTGTGATTCGTTCGCGCTTCACGATGAACGAAGAATTTCTTCAATTTGCACCTCAATTAAAATTCATTGCGCGTTCAGGTGCAGGAATGGAAAACATCGATGAGCGTTATTGCAAAAAACGTGGAATTGTGTTGTTCAACGCCCCTGAAGGAAACAGAAATGCAGTTGGTGAACATGCTTTGGGAATGTTGTTGGCACTCTTGAATAAATTGCACACCGCCGATCGTGACGTACGATTAGGAAAATGGGATCGTGAAGGAAATCGTGGTTTGGAACTGGATGGAAAAACAGTTGGAATCATTGGTTATGGAAACAATGGAAGCGCATTTGCCAAAAAATTACGTGGATTCGATGTCAAATTAATGGCGTACGATAAATACAAAAAGAACTTCGGCGATCATTTCGTGATGGAATGTACGCTCAACGCTATTTTGAAGAATGCTGATGTGATTAGTTTTCACATTCCGCAGAACAATGAAACCTTGTTCATGGCAAACGACCAATTCTTTACAAAACTTCAGAAACCTATTTTCTTGTTGAACTTGTCGCGTGGAAAAATCGTTGAAACTGCTGCGTTGGTAAAAGCCATGGAAGCTGGGAAAGTGCTTGGTGCTGGACTCGACGTATTAGAATATGAAAAAACAAGTTTTGAATCCTTTTTTGAGCAAGAAATACCAACAGATTTCTCGTATTTATTAAATTCTGACAAGGTCATTCTTTCACCTCATGTTGGCGGTTGGACAGAAGAAAGCTATTTCAAATTGAGTGATGTACTTGCGGATAAGATTATTGAGCATTACAGCCTATAAACTAGTTGACTGAGGCTCTCGAAGACAACCTTTGAAGGCAACGGTAGAATTAATTCACTTTTAATAAAATCCCGTAATACAATTCTTTTCCAGTCGTGGTTTTCATCCACAATTCTTTCACGCTGATGTTGCGTTTTGGAAAATATCTACCAGCTAATTGATTGATTCGACGTGCATCGATTGTTGGAGAATAGGTATTCATTAGTAAGAATCCATCATAACGTAAAATCGAAGCCGCAGTTGATAACAATTCTTCAATTTTATCTTCTAATT
>JBDKHH010000259.1:0-4016 GCA_039797785.1 Bacteroidota bacterium
ATAACAATTAGTTATAATTCCAATGTAGGAATGAATACCGAGGCCTCTTGGGTTGGTTTAGGATGGGATTTGAGCGTTGGTTCTGTTTCTCGTGATATGAGAGGTGTCCCAGACGATTTTAATGGTGAACAAGAAATAGAACGTACTCATAAGCAAAAGGATGATAATACGGAAGATGGTTGGAAGACAGGTGTATTTGGAGGAATTGGTTATTCCCCTAATATCCATCAATTAGGAGCGCAAATAACTTTAATGGGTGGTGGTTACAAAAATTCTTATGTTGGGAAAGGAAAAACGTTCGATTTTGGAGTTCAAGCTTCCTATTCAATAGGAGACCCTTTTTATGTTGGTCCAAATTTTGGTTTTGGATTTTCTGTAGATTCAAAAAATGGAATCGGAAAGAATAGTTCGATTGGATTAAATGCAGGTTATGCAAAAAGTAATGTTGCATTCAATTTAGAAGCAAATTTAAATTTTAATAAAAGTTTTAATTCACGTGCCGGTGCAACAGAGAAAAGTCTTTCGATTAGTTTAGATAGATCTGGACGAAAAGGCTTTTCTGTTGGAACATCTACTTATGCTTCTTATGGAACAGCCACATCAGTCCCAAGAATCATTTACGATGAAAGGGGTAGTTCAAATTTAAATGCTTTATCCGCTTATTATGCATCGGGAATGAATAATTATTATTGGCTAGCTGGAATAAAACAAGAATTTTATTCATCTACTAGACAAATTGTTAAGAATACCCAAAATTTACCTGTTCTTGGATATTTGCATTTGGGAAAAAAATCAAATTTGTCAAATGAAGATGTCTTATTGGATTATAATCGAACAGGGGAGTATGCATTTTCTGAGCGTATGAAGAATTTACCTTTTTCGTTTGTTACACATGATTTGTTTATGTGTAATGCTTTGGGAATAAGTCAGGTTTTTAGAGGTAATCGTGAAGATTATGGCAATTTTGAAAATATAAACTCGAAATCTCAATTTGAAGGAGATATTAAAGATTTTTCTGCAGGTTTCAAACAAGGAATTGGGAATCAAACTATAACTGTTGGAGCCGTATTTGGTAATCAAGATTCAGAAATTGAATCTGGTGAATGGACTGTTGGACTTAATAGTAACTTGGAATTTGTAGCAGAACCACTTTCTGATCATATTGATAAGGCTGTTTATTTTAAAGCGATTGGTGAAAATACACCTAAATCAATGAATGCCTTAATGATGGTAGGTGGGGATCAGGCTAGTAAATTTTCTATAAACAGTGATGAACCGAACCGAGAAATTGATTTAACGAACAATTTAATAACGAATTCTAATTCAACAACAATCAGTTCTAATTCATTAAATAGTTTAAATGAAGAAGTAGTCATTGGTACCAAATTTATTCCTTCCACTGCAGCTGATTTAATTGGGGCAGACTTATTTTATTATTCAAAACCTGAAAATGGATTTGTTAATACCGGCGAACTTCAATTTAACCGAAATAGTGTTATCAGAGAATCTAATCATTTAAGTCAAATCAAAACCGTAACCACCAATGGAACAACTCATGTATTTGGAATACCAGCGTATTCATTGAAGTCATCTGAAGTTAGTTTTAGTACTAATGAAAATCAATCAAATTCAAATGGGGTGATAGAGTATGATTCTTGGGACAACTCTTTGTCAAATGATAAAGGATTGTATCAGTTTTATGACAAAACTACAATTCCAGCATATGCGCATTCTTTTCTTTTAACGGAAATTTTAAGTTCAGATTACATTGATAGAACCAACAATGGTCCGAGTAACGATGATATGGGTAATTTTTACAAATTTAATTATACCCAAGTATACGGAGAAAAGAACACAAGTGTTGGTGCATATAAATGGAAGTATCCTATGGATGCCATTGGCAATGTTGCACTATTGAACAAAGGATTTGAAGGAACAGATACAGACAACACAGCATATTATACTTATGGTGAAAAAGAAGTGTGGTATGTACATACGGTTGAAAGTAAAAATTTCATTGCTGAGTTTTATTTGGAAAATAGAGAAGACGCCTATGGCGTGATAAATGAGAATGGTGGATTAGACACAAATCAGCCATTGAAATTGTTAAGAAAAATAGTATTGTATAATAAATCAGAACGATTAAGCCAGGGAGTCAATGCTATTCCTATTCAGACTGTTGAATTTGAGTATGACTATTCTCTTTGTAAAATGAATCCATCTAATAAATTCACATATACCTCAAGTGCAGATGAATTTAAATCAGGAAAATTAACACTTAAAAAAATTAGAATCCAAACTGGTAAGTCAGTAGAAAATAAATTACAAGCTTATGATTTTACATATAGTCCAAATGATCAGAATTTCAATTATGCGAATGTTGATGGCTGGGGAAATTATAAATTAAATGACCCTATTAAACCAAATGATGTAAATCCTTATGCAAATCAAAACTCTAGCGATGTTAATTTAAATGCATCAACTTGGAAATTAGTTAAAATTGGTATGCCTTCAGGAGGTGAATTGGAGATTGATTATGAGGCAGATAATTATCAATATGTTCAAAACAAAAGAGCTATGGAACATATTGAGTTGTATAGGATGACTAACATGATGCAGTTTCTTTATCTCCAATCGCAAAACACATGGAATGGGGTAGATTATTGCTATGAAACTTTTACTTGTGATATGAGTGATGATGGTTTTCAGGATTTTTTAACATCCGTGTCACCATCGACCAATAGCAATGAAGTTCAGGATATTTATAAAGATAATTTTAGCAAAAAATCTCAAAAAAAAGGTTCAAAATATGCTCAAAAACATGGACAATTTGTTGATGAATTGGTTCCAAATAATGTTATTATTTTTAAATTAAATAAAGCCTATAATAATAGCCTAACTAAAACTGAAGCTGATAAACAAGTTTTGGAGGATTATTTCAAAGATACCACTGGCTACTTAAAGGAGCTTTTTTTTAGAACTCACGTAAACGTTGATTTGGCTGGCCAGAATAAGGAATTAATACCAAGCTTTGCACTTATTTCGGATGATATGGTAAACCCATTTGATGGAGCACTGCCTTATGAAGATGATTTTAAGGCAATTGGGGTAATGCCCAAAAGTTCTGATAATGATCCATATTTATATGGTTATGTTGTTTTAAATCCAATAAATTCAGGTGAGTTTGAAGGTAATAAAGGGCAAGATGAGAATCTTGGTGATGCTTTATTAATGAATCCATTACAGCGAACGGCGATTGAATTTGTACGTCAAAATTTGCCAGATAAAATATACGGGAGTTGTGATGGTTGTGATACTCAAGATGGAAATTCAATAGATTGGAAATCGTTTTTTGGAAAGGACATTTACAAATTCATGATTCAGAAAAAAGGTTACGTTAATAAAATTCTTACAGATTATTCAACGGTAAGATTGTATGATGAAGACAACGTAAAATATGCAAGCACCGCAAGAGTTAAGAAATTGACATATAAGGATAATTGGAATGCAATTTCTGGAGAAGCATTATCGACTTATTCTTGGACATATTTGTATCAACCAAGGGCAAAGACATTTGGTGTTGCTTCATTTGAACCAAGGGCTTGTTTAGATGAAAATCCATTTTATATATGGAAAACTTACGTGAATGTTGCAAAGCAATATCCTGACGAAACTAAATTTAGTGCTGCACCTATTGCAGAAAGCTTATTTCCTACACCAATTGTTGGATATAGTGAGGTTAATGTTGAATTTGCAAATAGTACTCAAAGGGGTTCTTTAGTCTCCACTTTTTACACGGCATATGATTTCCCTACAATTGAAAAAGAAACAGCCCTTGGTACTCCTGAGATTGTTAAGAAAAAAAACATTTTATCAGGTAAGTCATTGGAGCTTTATGGTTTTTCGCAAGGGTATTATGTTCGAACAAATGATTTTCACGGGAAAATTAAGGAAATTTTGTTAATGGATAAATTTCAGAATACAATTTCTAGAACAACCTATAAATATTATGATTA
>JBDKHH010000260.1:0-4938 GCA_039797785.1 Bacteroidota bacterium
CACTGTGGATTGTTCAACCTTGAAAGTTGGTATGGAACAACCGAAGAATTGTTCTTCGCCAATTGGGATCATGGCGGTGCGTATTGGTTGGATGCCAACAAAGAAAACTACAAGAAAAACAGTCCGCACAATTATGTAAACAACTGGAATACACCAATTTTAGTGATTCACGGTGGGATGGATTTCCGTGTTCCAGAAAGCGAAGGGATGCAAGCATTTCAAGCTGCTCAACTAAAAGGATTGAAAAGCAAGTACTTATATTTCCCGACTGAAAGTCATTGGGTTCAAAGTCCGCAAAACAGTTTAGTTTGGCAACGTGAGTTTTTTGAATGGTTAAAAGAGGACTTGAAGCCTTAGAAAATTTGACATCTCTTTTAATTTCATTACTTTTGTTGCCTTGTTTGGAATAAATTCAGAAAAATAATGTGGAATAGAGTCGCCAATTTTATCTTAAGAAACAGATTTTTTATCCTAGGAATTATCACGTTAATTACCGTGTTCTTTGGATATTATGCTGCGACGAGTCTTAAACTTGAGAATAAGTACGGTATTATATTACCTAAAAATTCTGCTACCACGCAAAACTATACACATTTCAAGGAAATGTTTGGTGAAGACGGAGGGACATTGGTAATTGCAATTCAAACAGATTCACTCTATACTGAGCAAAATTTTTTAAAATGGAAAGAACTAGGAGATTCACTTCTTCAACAGGATGGTGTTCAATCCGTAATTTCTGAAGCAACCTTATTTACGATTCACAACAATACTGTTCAGAACAGATTTGAAATAGAACGCGTTTTCAGTGATCCGAATTTTAAAGAGAAATCAATTGATTCAATTCAACAAGAAATAAAACGTAATCCTGTTTACAATCATCTTCTTTACAATGATTCGACGCATGTTTCATTGATGATGATTAGTATTGATGAGAAGTATCTTCAAGATATTAAGAAGTCAAAAGTTGTATTGGATATTGAAAAAGTTGCCCAATCGTACGAAAAGAGTTTTGGGAAGATGCACTTCGCTGGTCTACCACATTTACGTGTAGTATTAGCTAAACGTATTCAATCAGAAATGTATCTATTCATCGGTTTGTCGATGCTCGTTACGTCGATTCTGATGTACATATTTTTCCGTTCGTTTAGAGCAGTAATGATTTGTTTAACAGTTGTTGCAATTGCTGTTATTTGGGCGATGGGAAGTATGGCGTTCATGGAATTCCGCTTGTCGATTTTGATGGCATTAATTCCACCGTTAATGATTGTAATTGGGGTACCGAATTGTATCTATCTGATGACCAAGTTCCATCAGGAGGTTCGTGATCACGGAAACAAAATAAAAGCCCTTTCACGCGTAATTCAAAAAATTGGTACAGCTACGTTCATGACCAATTTTACAACGGCACTTGGGTTCTTAACTTTTTTGTTTACTGGTTCAGAGAAATTAATGGAGTTCGGTATTTCGGCTTCCTTAAACATCATGATGGCTTTTGTTGTTTCGCTTTGTATTATTCCAATTTTTGCATCGCTTTCTAAAACTCCGAAGCCAAGACATTTAAAACATTTGGACCGTAAATTCGCTTCTGGATTAATTACCTTAATCTTATTTTTGACGCAGAAAAAACGAACTTGGGTTTATTTAACTACGGTCGGTCTTATTGTCGTAAGCGTTATTGGAGCATTAAAAATTAAAGCAACTGGAAATTTAACTGGTGACTTGCCTCAGAGCGATCAAATTCTTAAAGATGTTAAATTCATCGAAAAACATTTTGGCGGAGCGATTCCTTTTGAAATGATGATCGATTACAAAGAACAAGGTCGATTGTTCAAAAAAACAACCTTAGAAAAGATCGAAGCAATTCAAAATAGATATAACTCCGATACGCTGTTTTCTAAAAGTATTTCAATTGTAGATTTCATCAAGGTTGTAAACATGGCTTACCATGGTAACGACGTTGATCAATATAAGCTTATTTCCAATCGAGACCGTTTGCGTTTAAAGAAATACATGGATAATTTCAATATGACAAATCCTAACGGAGGAGGCTTGTCAGTGAAAGAATTGTTAGACACTGCAAATACAACTTTACGTATACGCTTTCAAATGAAAGATATTGGGTCGTATGAGGTGGCTGACAAAGTCGATTCAATGCGTATTGAAATTGATAGTATACTGAATCCTGAAAAGAAACATTTAGAACATTTATATGCACAATTTGCAAAGGGGAAGAAAATTTACGTTGATTCCATTTTCGAAAATTATCCAAATGTTTATAATGGTTTAACCACAATCCTTTCCAAAGGAAATCAAGATACTCAGTATAAATTTGATAGTAATCCTGATTTAATCAAATCATATTATAACAAAAAAGACTTCAAAAAGAATTTGCGTACCGCAATTGATAATGAATATTATGACTTGACACTCACTGGAACATCAGTAGTGGCGTCTGAAGGAACACGCTATCTAGTAAACAATTTATTTTCAAGTTTGCTTTTTGCCATTTTGTCTATTTCAGTTTTAATGGCTTTGCTTTTCCGTTCATGGAGGATGGTTGTAATATCTATGATTCCAAATCTTATCCCACAAATAGTTACAGCTGGATTAATGGGGTGGCTTGGAATTCCGTTAAAACCTTCAACTCTGCTAGTATTTAGTATTGCATTAGGTATCTCAGTAGATGATACGATTCATTATCTTGCGAAATACCGTCAAGAACTTCGTTATCACAAATGGGACTTAAAAGAATGTGTTATTATTGCCATTAAAGAATCTGGACTTGGTATGTTCTATACGTCTATTATTCTTTTCTGTGGATTCTCTGTATTTACATTCTCTCAGTTCGGCGGTACTCAGGCATTGGGTCTTTTGATCTCTGTCACATTGTTGGTTGCAATGATTACTAATTTACTTATTCTTCCTTCGTTACTTTTATCATTGGATCGTCGAATCACTACTAAATCATTCGAAGAACCCTATTTTGATGCGTATTCAGAAGAAACAGAAATTGATTGGTCTGAATTGCAGCTTTCGACAGATGAATCAATTCGAAAAGATATCCCAGCAAAATCGAAAACTTCTGATGATGATTCGTTGAACGATTCGATTTAATAACTTCGTATCCAATTTTCACCACTATGAAAGGAATAATATTAGCAGGAGGTTCTGGAACCCGATTGCACCCCTTAACATTGGCTGTTTCGAAACAGTTAATGCCAATCTATGATAAACCAATGATTTATTATCCGCTTTCAATATTAATGAGCGCGGGTATCAAGGAAATATTAATTATCTCGACACCTCACGACTTACCTCATTTTGAGAAATTATTGGGTGACGGAAAATCTTTGGGTTGTACTTTTTCCTATGCCGTTCAAGAAATTCCAAACGGACTTGCCCAAGCATTTGTAATTGGTGAAGAGTTTATTGGAAATGATAAGGTTGCACTAGTTCTTGGAGATAATATTTTCTACGGAGTTGGAATGGACAATTTGCTAAAAGAAAATAATAATCCTGAAGGTGGTGTTGTTTATGCTTATCACGTAAGTGATCCTGAACGATATGGTGTTGTTGAGTTTGATGTAGATATGAATGCTGTTTCTATCGAAGAAAAACCAAAACAACCGAAGTCAAATTATGCGGTTCCTGGTTTATATTTCTACGATAACTCTGTAGTTGAAATTGCAAAAAACCTACAACCTTCGGCACGAGGAGAATATGAAATCACAGATGTGAATGCTGAATATCTTCGCAGAGGAAAATTAAAAGTTGCGGTTTTAGATCGTGGAACGGCTTGGTTGGATACTGGAACATTTACTTCATTGATGCAAGCTGGACAATTTGTACAAGTAATTGAAGAACGTCAAGGTTTAAAAATTGGTTGTATTGAAGAGGTAGCATATCGAAATGGATTTATTTCTAAAGATCAATTAAAACAAATTGCCGAACCACTTGTTAAGAGTGGATACGGTACGTATTTAATGAACTTGATCAAAGACTAATGCAAGATTTAGCTGTTTATTCTATTCTTCTTGAAAAGGAAATCGCTCAGATAGATTTCCCAAAAACACCTTCGAATTTGTACGACCCTCTGCGCTACTTTATGCAATTGGGAGGGAAACGAATGCGTCCAGTTCTTACATTTTTAGGCGCCGAATTGTTCGGTATAAAAAAAGGAGAAGTTCTGAATGCTGCGCTTTCGGTTGAAGTGTTTCACAATTTCACTTTGATTCATGACGATATCATGGATGAAGCACCTTTAAGAAGAGCGAAAGAAACAGTTCACACCAAATGGAACCATAATATTGCCATTCTTTCTGGTGACGTTTTGTTTGTTAAAGCATATCAATTATTAGCAAAGCAAGATCCAAAACACTTAGCTGAATTGTTACATGTTTTCAATCGCACTGCACAAGAAGTGTGTGAAGGTCAACAAATGGACATGGATTTTGAATCGCGTTCAGATGTGAGCATTGACGAATATGTGGAAATGATTCGCTTAAAAACATCTGTGTTACTTGGTTGCGCTTTAGAATTAGGTGCAATCGTCGCAGAAGCATCAACGGAAGATCGTCAGCACCTATACGATTTCGGTCAACACCTTGGAATCGCCTTCCAAATTCAAGATGACATTCTAGACTTATATGCTGATCCAGAAAAATTCGGAAAACAAGTTGGTGGAGATGTTATTTCCAACAAAAAAACATTGTTGAATTTAAAAGCGAAAGAATTGGCAAATCCGATTCAACACGAACTATTAAGTCAACTTGAAACGGAGCAAGATTTAATTTTAAAAGTTTCTAAAACGAGAGATTTATTTTCCGATATTGGTGCTCGAGAAGCATGTGAAGTTGAAATGCAAAAACATTACGATTTCGCAATGAACTCGTTGAAACAAATTAATGTTGCAGATCAAAACAAACTTAGTTTAATTGC
>JBDKHH010000261.1:0-19302 GCA_039797785.1 Bacteroidota bacterium
GATGTTGTTCCTGTTAACGTAACTGTTGGAGGGTTTACCTCTCTCCAATCTCTTTCTGGAGTACCTGATATTGAAACATTTGGATATGACGTAGGTGTTGTTCCGTTTGTCGGGTTGACCAATGCATCATTCACGTCGTAAGCATCGTCTAAACCATCATTGTCAACATCTGTTCCGATAGGTAAAGTGTTTGCTATTCCATTTCCATCTGTATCCCAACCTTCAATTGCATCTGTCAAGCCATCATTGTCTGCATCCAAATCAAGATAATCTGAATTATCGGTACCATCTGTATTAACAGGAATTATTGCCGTACCTCCATCATTGGCATCATAGGCATTATCGATTCCGTCATTATCATTATCTAAACCAGTTGGTGCAATATAAACGGCAGTTGATTGTGCTTCACTATTATCAACAATACCATCATTATCTGAATCTATATCAATGAAATTACATTGTAAATCAGCATCTGAGTTTCCGGAAACATAAGAATTTGGGTTTCCATCAGCATCTGAATCAGCACCTGTTGTTATTAAAGGTGTACCATTAGATGTTATACAAGATGTACTTAGAGTATTCAATATTGAAGCAGGAATAGTATAATCTAAACCATGTAAATTAATATCATCATTATCCGTTCTAACAACACGAATTGCCACAGTATTGATTGGTACAACGAAAGAATACATCGTCATTGCTGTATTCGCAGCTGGAATATTTGATGCCGTCGTATTTGTAAAAGTGGTACCATTTGATGAAAAAAGAACATTTGTATTGGCAAGATTTCCACTTGGATTAGAAATATACAGGTTAATGGTTCCACCGGTTGTTATTGTATTTGCAATTTGTAATGTTGCAATATCACCAGTTGAGTTTAGAAGAGCAAAGTCAGCTGCCAAAGGTTGCCCAAGTGCGTTAGCTGGGTTAGTAACACTTACATCACCTGGACCATTTGCCGTTGCGTATGCTAGGGATGCAGGAGTATAGATGTAACTGCCTGTCGTTGTACAATTTACAAACTCACCATCGACAACATCATTGAAACCATCGTTGTCAATATCAACGAATGAATCCGCAATGCCGTCGTTATTCGTATCTATTCCATTTGCTTCGATTACATCTGTTATTCCATCATTATCACTATCAAGGTCTGCAAAATTTGGAAAACCATCATTATCAAAATCAGCTGTAAAATCGTTAGACCCATTTGCATCCGTATCTAGTAATAGGGAAGTTGATGTATTTAATAAACAATTTGGAGAAGGAGCACACGGGGAAGTTCCTGTTGGTCCATCTGTGTCATTATTATCGTATACGTTAGCTAAACCATCGCCATCTAAATCTGCTGCTGTATCTACTTGTCCATCTCCATTTGTATCGACACCACCTGCTTCGATTAAATCTGGAATACCATCATTATCACTGTCAAGATCAAGGTGAACTGGATTTCCATCACCATCTGCATCGAAATTTGCACAAATTCCACCACTTATAAGTCCACCACAAGTTGGGAAATTAGCATCCATATAATTTGGAATTAGATCCCCATCCATGTCTCCACTTGGATCAGGTAATCCCATTGTGGCACAATCCCATCCGTTTACACCTTGAAATGTAGCTCCACAGAAATCAGCGTCCATATAATCTAATGTTCCATCAGAATCATGATCACCGTTATATGCTTCTACAACGTCTGGTATACCATCATTATCATCATCTATATCACACGAAACAGGAATGACATCATTATCAACATTCCCTTGGTAATTTGGATTTTGAATTGGGACATAAAGTGAGATTGAACCACCAGCAGAACCATCTTGTGATCCATTTCTAATCGATGATGCACCTGCTAAATGTTCACCGCCAATTCCACCAGCAGTATTTAATGTCAAACCTGCAGGTAATGAAGCTAAAGAGTATAATAAAACTCCACCACCACCACCACCACCTGGTCCGTGGGGAGTTGTAGTATTTAAATCTTGACCATCACCACCACTAACATTCACTGTGATATTTCCGACAAAAATTTCTGTTTTTAATACAACAGAACCTCCTGCACCACCGCCACCACCGCCATCAGGAGCACCAACAGGGTTAATTGCAACTGGACTTGTACCGCGTGCATTAATGGTGTTTCCATTTCCCACTATGGTATCAGCAAAAATGATTACTATACCACCACCATTTGCCGCATTGGATGGGTTATTTGTGGTAACGAAGCCAGGACCACCTGCGCCTCCCAAGAAAACTTTGTTTTGCGCTAAATATGTCGTCATGGCGAAACCACCAATTCCTCCTGCATTTGCCCCATCGATATCACACCACCTCTTACCACCTTCTCCTCCAGCACCGTAGTTTGATCCACCACCTCCGCCTGAATCGCCTGAAATTCCCGATCCTCCTCCGTTTGCTCTTGGCGCACGTCCGCGATTTGTTGCTGCATTATCTAAAACGATTCCGTCTCCTTTCGTGTAGCTAGAGTTTGTTGCACTCGAAACATTGAACAAGGTTGTTGGTCCAGGAGTACAGTTATCAGGTGTACCATTCACTAACATTTGAATTCCCTTATAACCTTGACCTAAAACATCAATTCCTGCATTAAATGTCACTTTTTTAGCTTCAATAGCTACAACACCTCCAGTACCAGTTACTTCATTCCAATCTTGGGCAGTTAAAGTTCCCGTGATATTCACATTATCGGCAAATTGAGGAATTCTAACAACCTGTACCTTTCCTGAAACGGTATAATTTCGAATCAAAGGGTAAGCTGGAGTTAAAAGATTTCCAACAACACTTCCGACGACAAAGAATTCGTAGTTCCCTGCATTATTAATAGCTGTAACATCACCTGAACCTACGGTATTCGCTGTATTGATTGTTGCACCTTTCATTTGAATGATCAATGCTTTGTCTCCCGGTTGAAAAAGAGAACCATCAGTGACAGTAATCGTGTGAATACACGCTACATCACATGGTGCGCATGCAGGTTGTGTAATCGCAGTAACAGCCGTATATTGGTTTACAATACCTGAAATATTTACTTGTGAAATTGAAGCTTTCTGAAAACAAACTGTTAGCAAAAAACTAAGAATAACAATGAGATAACGTTTTTGATGTTTCATCGAATTATTGATTATTTCTAAATTAATTTTGAATTAGGGATGTGGAAAAACTGTCTATAGAATTATAACTCAATAGCAGTGCATATGTAGACACAATAAGTGAAAAATTCAGGACCTGAATTTTCATATGAGAGCGATTTTAATTTATAACTGTTAAGCGAATTTAAGCATGACTTCTATGGAACTTGGTCCAAAACTTTGATATGGTACAAACAACCATTTTTTGGGATGAATTCTATAGTAGTCGGCGCAAAAGTATGTCACAAATGAGCGTATTTTCCTTTTTTGTTTATAAGTGAGTCAATTTAATTATAACTGAGGATTTTACATGATTGCCGTCCTACTGTCAATTTATTCAGCTTATTAATTATTTTTGCATGTTCTCTGAAATTGAAAAATGCTTGTAAAAAAATGTAACTATTTCATCAGTATTCTTCTTACATGTGTGTGGGGGTTTAGCTCAATAGCTCAACTTGATGGTAATTTCATTGATAAAAGTCAGGATGTTTATATTCCTTTTACAATCACTCATTACGGCACCAAACACGGGCTTCCTCAAAATCAAATTTTGGACATTATTCCAAAAAAAAATGGGGAATTGATTTTGGCCACTGCCAATGGAATAGTTCAATTTAATGGTTTTGAATTTTTTGAATTTATCCCGAATAATTTCTACAAAAAAAGTCTCCATGAACAACTAATTTATGATGATAAATCGAACAAATTATATGGGAAAGAATATGGTGGAAAAATTAATAAGATATCACCCAATTTTGAACTATACCTCTCTGTTTGTTATGTTCAACTGATAAATGACACGCTGTATTCATTAGATTTCCAAGGGACAATTTACAAATGTAAGCTGGGCGAAACCAAGCAAACAAAAATAATTAACACATCAGTTCCAAATGCATCAACGTTCATTAAAGATGGATCTAATTATTATGTAGGAAATGATACCCAATTGTTCAAAGTCACTTCATCAGGCAAAAAAACGCTATTGTTTGAAGACCATGTAAGAAAAATCAAACAGAATCCATATTCAAAGGAACTATTCTTTCTATGTAAGAATGCCGTTTACAAATTAAACAAGCAACATGTAATTGAAAAAGTAACTTTTGACGAAGACATAAGTTCATTCGTTTTAACTGACATTGATTTTATTGATGAAATTGAATATTTCGTTAGTTCATCTAAAGGGTTGATTTATTTCTCCACCTATTATCAGGAATTGTATGATTTAGAATCTTACTTACCTACCCAATATTTACAAAGTTTATATTATAACAAGAATGAAAATTGTTTATTTGTTGGAACTGGAGAAAAAGGTTTATTAAAACTTCACCTTAAGACATGTGCCTCTCTCAAACGAATCGATGGCAAAAGCACTGCTCTTAACTCCATCATTAAAACCCAATCGGGTAAAACGTTAATAGGTGGTAGCGATAACACCATTTTTGAACTTGGGTTTGATGGTTTAATTCCATATTATTCTGGACCTTACAATGTTGCCTGTTTATCTGAAATTGATAATCGATTATATGTTGGTACATGGGGAAGCGGTGTGATTATTTTTGAAGAAAACAAAGTTGTCGATTCAATATGCGCCCCTCAATTATTGAATCAATATGTTCATTCAGTTTATAAAGATTCGAGAGGAACCATTTGGATTGGTAACGACAAGGGTGTATCCAGAGGTAAGACCAAAAAAACATTAAAACCATTTGAAAGAAATAAAATTGATAACCGAATAATCTGCTTTTATGAATTAAGAGACGGGACAATTTGCATCGGTGGAAAAGACGGTGTTTACTTTGTAACACCTCAGGGTGTTCTTAAAAAATCACTTACGGATGAAAACGGACTTCATTGTAAAGAGGTTCGTTCATTTTATGAGGATAAATCAGGTAAACTGTGGATAGGAACGTATGATGGTGGTTTGTATTGTTGGGATAAAAATCGCTTGACTTCCATCAATTCAAAGAAAAACTGCGCATTAAAAATGGATGTTTTCACCATTGCGCCTAACTCTGAAGGATTAATATTTATGACCTCAAACACTGGACTTTGGGTAGTTGAGGAAAAAAAACTAAATGATTTTTACACCAACAAATTACCCTACTTAATTCCCATGTATTACGGCGAAGAAAGTGGAATCTTAAATACAGAATTTAATGGTGGCTTTCAAAACAATTTTTATAAATCACCAACTGACCATTACTATTTCCCTTCAATTGAAGGAATTGTAATCGCAACACCTGAAAAAAACCCTTTCCGCAAATTATATCCAGTGTTTAAATCATTGGTAGTAAATGATACGGCTGTTAAATTGGGTCATCATCATTTTCTCAGATCTACTCGTTCAATTGGATTTGAATTTTATTCACCGAGTTATTTAAATAAATTCAATGTATACTACCAATACAAGCTGGAAGGTTGGGATTTACCAAATGAATGGAGCAATTTACAGAAAGAGGGAACCATTAATTTCACGATGCTTCCTCCAGGACATTACGTTCTTAAAGTACGGTGTTTGGATGGCTTCAATGATAGTAATCCTATCGAATTGTCTTATCCTTTTCATATCGCACCTTATTTCTACGAAACAAGCTGGTTTATTATTTTCACAAGCATTCTTATTATTCTACTTATTTACTTTTTTATAAAACTGAGAACCAAAAGACATTCAAAACGTCAATTGGAAGAAAATAAAATCAACAATACCATTCTTGAATTGAAATTGAAGGCCATTCAATCCAAAATGAATCCGCACTTCATTTTTAACTCTTTGAACAACGTAATTTATCTCTTGAACTCAGAGCGCTATCCAGAAGCTGAAAATTTACTTCAAAACTTTTCCTTACTCTTGCGTAGGTTTTTGGAAAACAGCGATTTGACGTTTATATCGATTAAAAATGAACTAGAGATCTTAAATTTATATTTAGCGATTGAAAAAATTCGTTACAGTGATAAATTCACGTTTGAAATCAATTACCCAAAAGAATTAGCTGAAAAACTTATACCAACCATGTTGATTCAACCGTTTGTCGAAAATGCTGTAAAACATGGAATTGCTCATAAAACATCGCACAGTAATATTTCCATTTCCATTTACTTAATCCATCAATTAATCGTTATTGAAATTAAAGACAACGGCATTGGGCGAAAAGAATCGAACCGAATAAATCAAAATAGAAAAAATCACGAATCAAAAGGAATTCAATTGGTAAAGAGTAAAATCGAGATTGTCAAATTAAAATATAATCTTAAAATTGACCTTGAAATTGAAGATGTTGAAACTGAAACTGAAAAAGGAACAAAGGTTATTTTAAAAATTCCAATGTATGATTAAATGTTTAATAGTAGAGGATGAAAAGGCTGGACAACAAATATTGTTGCGTAAACTGACAAATCTTTATCCAGAATGTAATGTATTAAGCATTATCGACAACAAAGATGAAGCCGTTCAGTTCATTAATAATAATGAGTTGGATTTGGTGTTTTTAGATGTTCAAATCATTGGTGGCACAGGTTTGGATGTTCTTCACGAATGTCAGAAAAGAAATTTTGAAACTGTTTTTATCACAGCATACGACAATTTTGCCATTTCAGCTTTGAACGAAAATGCTTCTTATTATCTCTTAAAACCAATCATGGATGAAGAATTTTCAAAAGGAATGTCTATTGTTCTAGAGAAAATAAAATCTACAAAAAGTCCTACGAAAATTTTAATCCCAAACAAAGGTGTTTATTTACCGATCAATTTGGTCGATATTCTTTACTTTGAATCGGACGGAGCGTATACGTATGTTGTTACTTCTGAAGATCGCGTTTTATCGTCTAAGAATATTGGTTATTATGAAAAAAACTTACCTGCAGATTTATTCAAAAGACCTCATCATTCATACATCGTAAACATAGATAAAATTCACTTGTTTAAAAAAGGAAGAAGTGGAATTCTAATCATGCAAAACGATAAAGAAATTCCTGTTTCACAGCGAAAAATGAATGATTTCTTGGACTATTTTATTGAGTAGCGATTTATAAACCTTTTAAAAATTGAGTAATATTTTCCTTATATTTTCTACCAATTGGCAAAGCGAATCCTGTGCTTAACCAAAGTTTTTGACTTGAAAAACGCACTACAAAATCTGGATTTACGCAATAGGATTTGTGGATACGTATAATTGTATCTTGAAAAGTATGTTCAACAACAGATAATTTAACCCGCTCTAATTGTTTTGATTGGTTCTCCAAAATAAAATCACAGTAATTACCAGAGGATTCGACAAAGACAAGCTTGGAAACATCGTAATTCTTAGTTCCTGACTCTGTTTCTAGAAAAACCGATTCAATCCGTTGCTTTTGGATACTCTCTTTTTTAAACTTTACCAATAACAAATTTGCAATAAGTGTTGGTTTATCAACAGGTTTCACCAAATATCCTTGAGGCTTCGTACTTATCGCTTGCTGAAGTGTCTCAACATCGCTAAATGCAGTAATAAATATGTGGTGTATGACACTTTTATTCTTTGTTAATTGTTCCGCAATACGAATACCACTCATTCGCTCATTTAAATTTACATCCAACAAAACACAATCTGGATGAGCGCTGGCGATTAAGACTTTTGCCTCTTCTTCATTTTTTGCAATCCCAACTACTTCCAAATTTTGCTCTATACATGTTTCTTTAATGTATTCTGCCACAATTAATTCATCCTCACAAATCAGTACTTTCATAATTATTTTTTAGGGATATTAAATGTCCATATTAATCCATTTTCATTTTTCCATGTAACAGTAGCATCAATTTGTTTCATCAAAAGTAGTATTACTTTCATTCCCAATGTATTGCTTTCTTCGAAATTGAAATCATCGGCTAAACCACAACCATTATCTGCAATCGAAATAATTATCGAATCTTCATTGTTCTTTAATTCAATTTTCAACTCCAAATATTCATTCCTTGCGTGCTTCATTGCATTGGTTAGAACCTCGTTGGTAACCAAACCAATTGGTATGACTTGATCGATTTTAGCTTCTGCTTTGTCTCCTGAGACATGGAACTCAATGTCTAAATTATATTGTGTTAAAGAATTAATTATAGATTCTCCTAATTCTTGCAAATAGACCTTTATATCAACTTTTTCAAAATCATTCTCGTTATTTAATAAATCATGTACAAGTGACATGGAATTCATTTTCATTTCAATAGCTTGAATAAAATCTTCGATTTTTAGTTGTGTTGAAAATTTTTCTTGTAATCGAACAAAACCAATCATCAATTGAAAATTGTTTTTAACACGGTGATGAATTTCTCTTAATAGTAATTCCCTTTCCCTATTTCTGATTTCCAGTGCATTGGATTTTGCACGAAATTTTATCAATAAAACAATTAAAAAAATCAGGAAAAAGGAACTTATAATAGTTGTGCTGAGGAAATATTTAGTGCGTTGATTCGCTCGGTCAATTTCAACTTTCTTTTCTTGATCAGCTTCTTTTGTTTGAAAATCAGCTAAACTTTGAGACAGTTCCTTAGTATAAATCTGCATATTCAATTGAATGCAATTATCTTTAAATTCAAGTGCCTTTTCAAAGTAACCGTTGTTTCTCAGTGCCGTTGAACATTCATTAACAACATGGTACAATTCCAACATATTAATTTTTCCTTCTGATTTTCTATAAATCAAATCACAAAATTGTTCCAAATCGTCAACCCCAAAAAGCTTGTAAACTCTTTCCTGTCCAGGTGAGTTTTTGGGAATAGCGCCTAGGTATTTAGCATATAAGGAAAAAGAAAAGTATCGTGTTTTTTCCTTTTTGTAAAGTGAAAGAAGAAGCTGCTCAATATGTAATTGGTCAAAGTCTCCTTTATAAATAAGTGCATCAATTAAGTTGCCAATATTTGAAGCATAAAACTCTGTCTTCTTAGCCTTACCCGTTTCCAACGCAATACTTTCTTCCGTAATCTTAATATATTCTTCAAGTTGATTCGTCTGAATTAAAAAATTTGAATAATAGAATTTAGTCATCAACAGTAAAAATGTGTCTTTGTAGAGAGCAGCACTTCGTTGATCCTTTAAACTTTGATGCATTCCTTTTTTAATATCCCCTTGTATAAAATTCACAACTATTTCATGTGAATTAATCAAAATTTTGGCTTTTTGATAATCCATATTCTTTTCAGAAATAAATTGATTTACATAGGATTTCAAAAGTTCGTTTTCTTGATTAGAAATTTCTAAGGATAACTCATTTCTGCTATTACTGACTTGCAACCATCTAATTTTCACATAGTCTAAATTCAATTTATCTGAAGTGGGTGCTTTAACGTTTTGGTTCAAGAAACCATCCAATTTTTGATATTCACTTTTACCATAAATTTCAATATTTTGAATGAACAATTCAAAATCATTATAGGTAGCTTTTTTAGTACAAATCCGTCGAAGTGCTTTAACATATGCAACTGGCTTTTCTTTGCTTAAAAGCTTTTTTGCTTGTGTGAATTGCTCGTCGAGAATAAGTGATTCAATTTTGTGCAATTGAATTGACGAAAATGCATCCAAGTGCAATAACACAAATAGGGTAAATAGAAGGGTTTTCATAAGATGCATGCACGAAATTAATAGACTCTAAATCAATGAAAAACACTCAAATTTACGCAAGAACAAACTCACGAATTAGAAGGCCTTATATCAATGTACAGAAAATGGTTTAAAACACGTCTATTTGGTATAAACGACATTCAAACTATTTATTATTCCAATTGGTCATCGTCATTCCTAAACCAATTGTTGTAAATCCTTTGATGAATTCTGTTGCAATCTTGATGCGTTCAGCCAGAGTTTCTTTTTCTTCTGTCGTCCATTCTCCAAGGACATAATCTACTTGTTGTCCTTTGTGAAACTCATTTCCAACTCCAAAACGCAAACGAGCATATTCTTGTGAATTCAATGTTGCCTGAATATCTTTTAATCCGTTATGTCCACCATCGCTTCCTTTTCCTTTCATGCGCAATTTACCAAATGGCAATGCTAAATCATCGGTAATTACAAGGATATTTTCTCTCGGAATTTTTTCAGCTTGCATCCAATAATTTACGGCTTTACCCGACAAGTTCATGTAGGTCGTTGGTTTGATTAAAATAATCGTTCTTCCTTTGAATTTCACTTCAGCAACTTCAGCTTGTTTATTCAAAGCAAACGAACCTTCGCGCTCTTTAGCAAATGCTTCAACTACTTTAAATCCAATATTGTGTCGCGTTTCCGCATACTTATCACCAGGATTTCCAAGACCAACAATTAAGTACTTCATAGTGCAAATATAATTAGAACATGGAATATGGAGTATAGAACATAGAATATGGAGCATAGATTGGTTCAATAAATCAGTCCATGTTCTATGTTCTATCAGCCCGCCGCGGCGGACGGTCTATGTTCTATTCAGACCATATCATAGGCCGTTACGAAAACTGGCCCTTTGGTTGTTTGTGTTGAATTTGGATGTAAGCGCTCAACAACATCAACGGGATGAGCTCCAACGATTTTATGAAACAAGCCCCAAGCGATTTGATCTTTAACCGACCGATAAATTTCATCGTTTTGATCAATCCACCACAACATCAAATTCAATTTTTCTTCGTTCAAAACAGCTGAAAACAATTCTTCAATCAATTTAGGATCGTTGTTTTTAGCAGTAACTATTTCTGGAACTAAAAAAGTATGATGCTTCGGTTTTATCAATTTATTCAAAAATGGAATGTAGGGAATTACTTTCGTTAATATTCCGCCCATTTTCCCTGGTAAACGTACAATTTGCCAATTCACGCGCGTCACCCGACAAGTTGCAAGTAGTTCACCAGATTCATCTTTTAATCCATAAAATGGTGCTTTCGCAGCATGCGTTGTGAAGTAATAATCATGTTGATCATAGCTACTTTCAACAATAGGTTGGATTTCTTTCCAATCACTTATTTTAACAAGGCGATTTGATTTCTTTGGTGAAATGCGACTGAACGATTGTGTGACCAAATGACTCACCACCTTGAAACCAAAATTCTCACTCATCCATTTGCTTCGATCATTTCGAGGATCAATGTATGCGTACATGGATTCAACCGCTTTTTCAGAATGTTTCCCTTCAAAAACCTCATCAAAAAATTGATTCAATTCACGCTTTAAAAAGGAGTTTCCTTTATCTTCTGTTTTTTTTACTCCTCCGGCCTGTGCCAACGAATGAAAGGCAAAATAACGAATGTACCAAGCGTTTCCTCTTTGACAAAAGGTAACGTTTCCTATAACTTTTTCATTTCGTTCCAGCGACAAAAACAGCGGATTGTCGGCTTCCAAAATACGCGTTGGAGTGTCCAAATGACGGTACATTGCACCATTTGTACCCAAGGTTGTATTAGTTAGCAACTCCAATAATGCTGGAGTTGCTGAAGTTCGAAGCTTAAAAATGGAACTTAATGCCATTAAATTGCGTGAAGTACAATTGATTCAACATCGGTAGGTGTAATCGCTTGACGTTCACCCATTGCCAACCAATTGCGCTCAACAAAACGCGTTTTGATAATTTCCGCAATATGATCTGTATCTGTTGAATAATCTGAAATTTTTGTGTGAATTCCCAATTGTTGGAAAAACGCTTCTGTTCTCACGATTGCTTCTCGTGCAATTTCTTCATTTGTACCAACTAAATTCCAAACACGTTTACCGTATTGTGTCAATTTCTCCTTCTTGTTCTCAAATTGATTTTCAAATAAGCGAGGAGCGATAATTGCCAATGTTCGTGCATGATCAATTCCATAAATGGCTGTTAATTCATGTCCAATCATGTGGGTTGTCCAATCTGTTGGAACACCACAACGTAAATTTCCATTTAGGGCATGTGTCGCGCACCACATTAAATTGGAAGCCAATTTGTAATTATTTGGATGTTCAATTACCTCTGGTCCAATTTCAATTAGCGTTTGTAAAATTCCTTCCGCCTGACGTTCTTGTAATAAATTATCCGTTGGGAATGTCAAGTATTGTTCGAGCGTATGCATGTACGCATCTACAACTCCATTTGCCAATTGGCGCTTTGGTAAAGTCGCAACAACTGTAGGATCACAAAACGAAAATTTCGGAAAGAACAAAGGTCCACCCATTGTTAATTTTTCTTTCAATTCATCACGACTGATAACTGCACCAGAGTTGGCTTCTGAGCCCGTTGCAGGTAAAGTCAAAAACGTCCCAAAAGGCAATGCTTTTGTAAATACACATCCTTCTTTGCGTTGTAATACTTCATAGGAATCACCTTCGTAATGAAAAGCGCCTGTCATGAATTTTACGCCATCAATTACAGATCCTCCACCAACTGCTAGGATAAAGTCAATGTCTTTTTCACGTGCTAGTTCAACACCTTTCATTAGCGTTGTAAACTGAGGATTAGCTTCAATTCCACCAAATTCAATCACTTCAAATTCTTTCAAATGAAGCATCAACTTGTTGAATAAACCTGTTGTTTTTATACTTCCCCCACCATACGCCAATAAGATTCTCTTTTTTGAAGAAAACTCATTAATTAATTGAGGAAGACGCTCTAATTGGTCCTTGCCAAAAAGAATACGTGTCGGATTAATTACTTCGAAATTTTGCATACTACAAATTTACTCAAAAGTCTAAGAGAAAAAGTAGAATATACGGATGAACTGAATAATTTTTACTACTTTCGTTCCCCTTCAAATCAGAAGTAAACAATACACAGAGAGGTGTCCGAGTGGTTGAAGGAGCTACCCTGGAAAGGTAGTATACGGGTAACTGTATCGAGAGTTCGAATCTCTTCCTCTCTGCAAAAAAATCCCGAGCTTTAAACGCTTGGGATTTTTTTATGGACTAAGCTGAAAGTTTACTTTCATGCGAAAGGACATGAAAAATACCAACTGATTGAGGAACGAAAGAAGGGATGCGTTTTAAGCTACTCCCAAAACGAGTTCATGGAATAATCTCTTCCTCTCTGCAAAACGATCCCGAGCTTTAAACGCTTGGGATTTTTTTATTGATGTGCACGGACAGGTCGCGACCTGTCCCTACTTTTTATTTCACTATCATCATCTCGCCGCAAATGTTTTGCGAAAGTTGATGAACAACTTCTTCCTTCGTATCACAATTCTCCAACAAAAACATCAATTTTGATAGTGCTGCTTCAGTTGTTAAATCGTTCCCACTGATTACGCCCACTTTTGAGAAGAATGAACTTGTTTCATATTTTCCTTGTTGAACGGCACCAGAACTACATTGCGTAATATTCAATACAATTCCACCTGCGTTGATGTAATCTTGAATTAAACCTCTAAACACTTCATTGCTGGGCGCATTTCCGGCTCCGAAGGTTTCAAGTACAATTGCATCGGTGTGTGTTCGGTCAAATAAACTTCGATATGCTTCAATAGGAAAACCAGGATAAATCTTCAACAAACCAACGCGTGAACTTAAGTTTGGTTGGTATTCCAATTCAGTTAATTTTGAGCGAAACAAACGATCGGTTGCATACTCAATGCTCACTCCAGCGCGCGCTAGTTCCGGATAGTTTGGAGAACTAAATGCTTCAAACTGATTGGCTGAAATTTTGGAACTTCTATTTCCTCGGTACAATGAATATTCAAAGTAAACCGCTACTTCTTGCACATACGGTTGACCTTGTGGGTCTTTGTCAGCTGCTATTTCAATTGCCGTGATCAGATTTTCTTTACCATCTGTACGAATTGTACCAATTGGTAATTGTGATCCAGTGAAAATAACCGGTTTCTTCAATCCTTGGAGCATAAAACTCAAAGCAGAAGCTGAAAATGCCATCGTATCTGAACCGTGAAGAATAACAAACCCATTGTATTTTTCGTAATTGTCACGCACTGTTTGTGCAATCTGAACCCAATAAACAGGATTCATTTCAGATGAGTCAATTGGTTCTTCAAAACTGAAGGTAGAAAGCTCAACATTCAAGCGATGAATCTCTGGAACGTGCTTGTAAATATGATTGAAATCAAAACTTTTTAATTGGCCAGTTTCCGCATCCTTAATCATTCCGATGGTTCCACCCGTATAAATGATTAATACTTTTGGTTTTGCTTGATTCATTTTAACTCAATTTAAAAAGTTCGTTCGCGTTTTTGGTGGTAATTTGTGCTACTTCTGCCAAACTAATTCCTTTCACATCAGCTAATTTTTCAGCTATGTGTAACAAATAAGCACTTTCGTTGCGTTTTCCACGGTGTGGAGTTGGAGGCAAATAAGGCGAATCAGTTTCAAGAATTAACTCACTCAAATCTACATCCTTCAAAATCTCATCTAAACCTGCCTTTTTGTATGTCAAAACACCGCCAATTCCAAGTTTGAATCCGCCGTAATTTTGAATTTTCTTTGCTTGTTCAAGTGTTCCTGTAAAGCAATGAAAAACACCTGTTAAGCGTTCATCATTTAATTCATCGACAATTGCAAAGATTTCGTCAAACGCTTCTCGTGCATGAATAACAATTGGCAAGTTTAATTCCTTTGCCCAATTGACTTGTCGTCTGAATGCCTCGGCCTGTTCATTCACAAAGGTTTTATCCCAATACAAATCCATACCAATTTCACCAACAGCACAATTTTTTCGTTCAAACAGATTCGTACGAATAATTTCTAAGTTTTCTTCCCATTTCTCATCAACCGATCCAGGGTGCAAACCCATCATCGGGAAACAATTCTGTGGAAATTGAGCACATAAATTATACATTGGTTCAATCGATTCAACATCGATATTTGGTAAGAGCATCGTTTCCACCCCAGCTTTGATTGCACGTTGAACAATTTCTGTTCTATCTTCATCAAAAGAAGGAGAAAATAAATGGGTGTGCGTATCTACGAATTGCATAGCTTAAAAAAGGGAAACACTTAGTCCAACTTGGAAAAGGTTTAATTGAACACTTTCTTTATTTTTAAAAAGGGAATTTAAATTATATGACCCATAAACTGCCCAATTTCGAATTCCAATTCTCACGTGTGCTGAATAAATCAATCGGTTCACATCCGCAAAATTGTGATCTTTGAACACTTGTTTTCCATGATCATAGTGATTCACAGCTTTTGAGTACAAGTTAGCTTGATAACCAACTCTTCCACCGATGTGTACCTTAAAATGCTTCCATCCTTTCGTTCTAAAGCGAAATTCCAAGGGAACGGAAAAAGAATTCCCAATCAAATATCTTTTTTCTTCAGCAAATGTTTGATAAGGTGACATTAGTGTTTTAGAAAATGTAGAATCCGCACCAAAGAAATGACCAGATGTTTCAACGCTAAACAAAGAATGGGTTAATCCAATTCCAAATGAAACAGTATTCGCTTTTGTGATTGGAATTTCAAATAGTAAATTCGTGTTGAATCCAATTGAATTCCAATTGTTCTTGAAGGGTTTTAATCCCCCATTGAAGGTGTTATAGGTTAAATCAAACATTAGGCGATCATACTTACGCACTTTTTCTGGCGTTGCAGGTCGCAAACCAGTATAAAACCACATTGTTCCTGGTCGGAAACGTGAAATTAAATCTGCTCCTTCACTGTTGTACTGAGCGTTCAGCGAAAAGGACAAAATTGCCAAAAGCAATGTTAGCCATAGTTTATTCATAATCTACAATAGTTTGTTCCCATTTCCAAGCATGCTCAACAGCATCCGAAATAGTATATTCTGCTTGCCACTCTAACAATCGATTTGCCTTCGAAGCATCAGCATAAATTTCAATTACATCACCAGGTCGTCTTGGTCCAAATTTCCAATTCAAAGATTGACCTGCTATATCTTCAAAAATATTGATTACTTCCAAGATACTCGTTCCATTTCCAGTACCAATATTTACTGCTTCTATTACACCATCCTCTTTTGAAGAAAGGAAATTTATTGCTTTCACATGCGCTTTAGCTAAATCAACCACATGAATATAATCGCGCACACATGTACCATCAATTGTTGGATAATCATTACCAAAAACCGTCAATTCTTGTTGTTTTCCGATTCCTGTTTGCGTAACAAAAGGCAATAAATTATTTGGTTTTCCTATTGGAAATTCGCCAATCAATGCTGAGGGATGTGCGCCAACAGGATTGAAGTAACGCAAATTCATGATTTTTAATTCAGGATTGCTTTTGAAAACATCTGCCAAAATTTGTTCTCCAATCGCCTTTGTATTTCCATAAGGAGAATTTGGTTTGCTTTTCGGAGAATCTTCGTTGACCACTTTCACTCCTTCTGGTTCACCATATACTGTGCATGATGAAGAAAAAACAACATTTAAAACTGAAAATTCTAAAGCCAATTCGAGCACATTTACCAAGCCTTGGATGTTGTTGTGGTAATACTTCAAAGGATCCAATACTGATTCACCAACTGCTTTGTATGCTGCAAAATGAATAATTCCAACAAACGGATATTTTTCAAATAATTCGCGCATATCAGTGCTGTTACAAACATCTACTTCATGCAACAAGGGTTCTTCATTGATCAACTCCGTTAAGCCATTCAAAACGATGCGATTCGCATTTCGAAAATCATCTGCAATAACAGGAATATAACCTGCCGCTTTCAATTCAACAACGGTGTGAGAGCCGATGTAACCCGCGCCTCCCGTAACCAAAATATATTGCTGTTTTTCCATTGCTTTCAAAGGTAACATAAATTGAATTAATTTTAGCCTATGGAAAAAGAGAGACCCATAAATCTTCAACAGTTTAGAACCAAAAAAACGAACAAGCGGTTAATGGTACGAATCATTGTTTATGCCTTGTTTTTGTTTATCCTTGGTGCATTCTTTCTTCAAAAACTATCACACCAAAAACCTGCACCAAAACCAATTCATGAAATACGCGGAGTGAAGGTAGAAATGTCCTAAACATTTTTCCTGTCCAAGTGTTTATCATTTGTGAAACAGTTTTTTACATTATTTTTCTTTGGACTCATCTCAAGTTCATTTAACATCGAATCGAACGTTTCCTTTACGATTCATGCCAATGGTTTTGACTCGAATGAAGGCAAAGCACACATTGCTATTTACCGATCGACCGATAAATTTCCTTCTCCAAAATCACAATACAAAGGGCAGATTGTTTTAATTAATAATAAAATTGCCACAGCCACTTTTCATGATCTTCCAAAAGCAAATTACGCAGTAGCCGTGTTTCATGACAAAAACAAAAACGGCACAATGGATAAAAACATGTTTGGAGTTCCAACCGAAAAATATGGTTTTTCCAATAATGCGCGTGAGACATTTAGCGCCCCATCTTTTGAAAGTGCGTCAGTTAAAGTTGACCGCCCAAAAACAATATGGATTTACGTTAAATAAGCGCTTTCTCTTTGTAATATGCGTATAACATTACTTGTGCGTGAAAGGGTTTTCCCTCAGCTTTACGGTATACATTTTTCAAATCCTTTCGGATTAATCGTGATTTAACGCTTCCCTTCCATTGGTATTCAAAAATGGTATCGATTTCTGTTTGCAAGGCTTGATCCAAAATTGGTGCACCAACTTCAATTCGCTTATCCAAGTTGCGTTCCATCCAATCCGCACTTGATATAAAATATTCTGGCTGTCCATCATTCGCGAAAATCATGAAACGTGCATGTTCTAAATAGCGATCCACAATACTGATAATCGTGATGTTTTCACTTTTCCCTTTTAAACCTGGAATAAGGCAACAAATTCCACGAATGATCATTTCGACTTTTACACCACTTGAACTAGCCAAATACAATTTATCGATGAGTCTCTTATCGGTGAGATTGTTCAATTTTAAGCGAATAAATGCCTTTTTACCAGCTTTTGCGTGTTTTATTTCACGATCGATCAATGCGGTGATTTTGCGACGCGCATTAAACGGTGAAACCATTAATTCTTTGAAAATTCCTCTTTCTAGATTGTTTTCTAGTAAACGAAAAACCTTTTTAACCTCTTTTGCTACTTTCGATTCTGCAGTCAAAAGCGCTAAATCACCATAAATCAATGACGATTTTTCATTGAAATTACCTGTTCCAATGTAAGTTATTAATTGTTCTTGTCGATTACTAAAACGTGTTATTTGAAGCAGTTTTGAATGCACTTTCAAGTCTTGAATTCCATAGATAACTTTTGCACCATTCTCTTTTAATCGATCTGCCCAATATAAATTATTTTCTTCATCAAAACGCGCTTGTAATTCCAGTACTACTGTGACATCTTTGCCATTGTATACCGCAGCCAAAAGTGCATTCATTATTTGCGAATTTTTCGCCACACGATATACATTAATTTTTATCGCTCGTACCTTAGGATCAATTGCCGCTTCTCGTAAAAGATCGACAACATAATCGAACTTCTGATAAGGAAAATGAAGTAACACATCTTTTTCAAGAATGCTCTTAATCAAACTTTTTTTACCTTCTAAGTCAGGATGACAAAGAGGTGGTTGAGGTGAATAATTAAATTCTGGATGTTCAAACGAAGGGAAAGAAATGAAATCTTTAAAGTTATGATACTTTCCACCAGGAATTGTATTTATTCCGAATTTCAAATTGAGCGCACTCAATAGATAATCCAACAAATCTTTTGGCATTCGTTCGTCATAAACAAATCGAACTGGTTTTCCTTTCTTGCGCTGTTTTAAACTTTTTTCGATTTTTTCAAAAAAGGAAACTGAAATATCATCATCTAAATCCAACTCAGCATCGCGCGTAAATTTGAATGTAAATGCCTCTATCGTATCAAATGTAAAAATGGAGAAAATGTGTTTTAAGTTTAAACGAATAATATCGTCTAGTAAAATCACAAATTCCTTATCACCTTCTTTGAGACGGAAAAAACGTGGAAATTCCGATGGGATCTTTATTAATGCAAATTTGATCCGTTGTTTATTCTCTGATAAAATGCGAACTGCCAAATAAATACTTGAGTCACGTAAACGTGGAAAAGAAGTCTTTTTATCAAGTAAAATAGGAATGATTGCGTGCTTCAGTGTAGAATTGAAATAGTCATTCACGATTAATTGTTGATTCGGCGTTATGGACGTTTCATCCAAATGAAAAATTCCTTTTTCCGCTAATTCATCAACGATTTTCTGATACGCCAATTCAAATTTTTCTTGTTGCTTCATGACCTTCTTTCGAATTTCAATGTACAACTCCGCTG
>JBDKHH010000262.1:0-5013 GCA_039797785.1 Bacteroidota bacterium
CCATTGAATCAAAATTTGCCATTAGTAAATCAATTAAGATTGGACTTTTGTACCGCAATTCATGGCAAACGAATGATTATGCGCTTTTGGATGGTAAGAAACAAATGACATCTCAGCGCATTGCTTTTGGACTTCAATTGGAACCTTCAAATTGGATAAAAACCGATAAGTTTCTTGCGATTCAACTATCCAGTAGAATTCAATTTGAATCATTTAAATTCAAGCGTGACCAATGGTATTGGAGAAACAAGTTGACATTGAAACCTCAATTGAAAAGCAAAATCATTAAACCATTCGTCAGTGCAGAGTTGTTTTACAGAACAAACCAATACTATTTTTTATCTGGTGATGAATTTGTTACCGAAGGATTAATGAATGAAATGCGCTACACAATTGGAACCGATATAAAATTAAATTCTTCCAATGAAATCAACCTTGGTTTGATGTTAAGGGATTTTAGAACTGCCCGAAACTCTGATTTGGTGATTAACCTATCATACGTTCACGATTTCAGGAAAAAGAAATAATTACGCTTTCTTTTGGGTACTGACAAAATCCTTCAAATAAAACGGCTCAAAATAGGCTACATTTTCGAATTCAGCATTTTGAAACTTTTGAAATGCGATTGTGACTTGGCCTTTTGCTGATGCGTGAATTTCAGGGTCGATAGTACAATTTCTATTTTTCCAATGCGCTTCCATTTTGATTGCACCGTCACCGAAATAAACAAATGGTTCAAACTGAGCATATTCGTTTTCATCTTCCAGAACATCTGCAGATATCGGTTTTAAGATGCTCAAATCAGAAGAATAAATAGCGCTAAACACCTCCATACGTCGTGCATCAATCAAGGCACACAAATTTTGATTCGGATATTTATCTTTTGCCAAGGTTGCCATCGAAACTAACGAATCAATAGCAATCAATGGAATTCCTAGCGCATAACACAAGCCTTTAGCCGTTGAAACACCAATGCGTAAACCTGTATAAGAACCTGGACCAGAAGTTACTGAAACTGCTTTTAATTGATTCATTTCTATTCTAGCAGAACTCATCACTTCTTGAATGTACAATGTTAAACTTTCGCTATGTGAATAAGCGTCCGTTAAGCTTTCCTTCAACTCAACAAGTTCGCCATTGCACGAAAGCGCAACCGAACATGCTTTCGTAGATGTTTCAAGATGTAAAATGTAATCCATTAAGAAATTTCTAATTTGAAGCCAATACCATGAATGTTAAGAATTTGAATTGATTCATCTTCTTTTAAGTATTTTCTCAATTTTGTAATAAACACATCTAAACTTCTTCCAACGAAATAATCATCTTGTCCCCAAACAGCGTTCAAGACAACTTCACGTGCTACAACTTGGTTCTTAAATTTTAATAAGATTTTCAAAATTTGAGCTTCTTTTTTCGTTAAGGTCTTTTCAAATTGCGCGTGTTTCAGCGTGAAATTAACAGTATCAAAAACGTAGCTTCCAAGAGTTAGGATTGAATCATCTTCTTTTTCAATGATAATGTTTACACGTTTCAAAAGTGCGGCAACTCTCAATTGTAATTCTTCAACGCTGAATGGTTTTGTTAAATAGTCGTCACCACCGGCTTTAAACCCTTCAACCTTGTCTTCTGTCATCGATTTTGCCGTAAGGAACAAAATAGGAATTTCAGTATTTATTTTACGGATATCACGGGCTAAAGAAAAACCATCCTTTTTGGGCATCATTACATCGAAAATACACAAGTGAAATTTCTCTTCATTGAATCGTTTAAACCCTTCTGCACCATCAGTGCATAACGTAACCTGATAGCCATCAGATTTCAATTGATCAGATATTACAAAGCCTAAACTTGTATCATCTTCGACTAGAAGAATTTTAATTTTCATGGAATTCATTTGGTTGTGTAAATATACTGAAATCTTTGTTTGACTAGGTATTCCATAAAAAAACAAGAGCCTCGGACGGGAGTCCAAAGCTCTTGTACACTAATCAACCTAACCTACTACTACTGATACAAAGTTAAACACTTTTTCCAATTTTGAAACATGATTACCGTAAACGAGAAAAAGTTTAATTTTTAGAATCTTAAGAATGACCCTTTTTTTTACCTAGGTAAGCATATAGAAAAATTGATTTTTTTACTCACTTATTCCTTCAAATGGACCAAATCGTATTAAATCTGTATTAATTTTTTTACAATTTTAACAGTTCAACTTTTTTTAAGAATCCAATATTCTAGCTATCTTTATATCAGAATAAAGAATAATTGATTTATACTCGCAACTATGGTTTCAATCTTAATAATCGATGATGAAGAAGATATCCGTGAATTGTTAAAATACAATTTAAAAAAAGAGGGATATCTTGTTGAAGTTGCGGAAAATGGTGAAGTTGGATTAGCACTTATGAAAGAGCTGAAACCCGACTTAATTATTCTAGATGTAATGATGCCGGGGATGGATGGAATTGAAGTTTGTGATGCAATTCGATCGACCCAAGGTTTTCAGCAAACACTCATTTGTTTTTTAACGGCCCGCAACGAAGACTATAGTCAAATAGCTGGTTTAGATGCTGGAGCCGACGATTATGTTGCTAAGCCTGTTCGTCCTAAAGTTTTAATCAGCAGAATTAATGCTCTTCTTCGCAGAAAAGGGATGTTAACCGTTGATGAGCCAACCAACAAAGATTTGGTAATTAACCGTGAAAAATACATTATTGAAAAAAATGGCGAGATAATTCATTTACCAAGAAAGGAATTTGAACTACTTGCCTTGCTTGCCTCTAGACCAGATTACGTTTTTGAAAGAGATGTTATTCTCGATAAAGTTTGGGGGTCAGAAATAGTTGTTGGTGATCGTACAATTGATGTTCATGTTCGAAAGCTTCGTGAAAAAATTGGTGACGACTACATTAAAACAATCAAAGGTATTGGTTATAAGTTTGTTGAAAAACAGGACTAATTCCAAAAATTGTTGCGTTCAATTTTATCTTTTATTCAAATTAAGCATTTATTTCCGTTGTGTTAACTCTATGTTATCTCGATTTAATAAACTAGTAACCTTTCAGTAATTGTACAATAAGAGTATCAGCGTTCCTTTGCATCGTAAAAAAACAAAGAAACGGATGAACTTAAAAACACTTTCAATTTTCATAACTCTTTTCATGAGTTCATGGATTTTTGGACAAACAGGAACCATTAGTGGAAAAGTAACTGATGGTAAAACAAGTGAAACATTACCAGGTGTTAAAATTTTAGTTGAAAATCAAACTTACAGAATGATCAGTGACTTGGATGGAAATTTTATATTTCAAAACATCCCTGTTGGAACATACTCTTTAGTGTTTAATTATAACGGATACAATACAAAGATAATTTCTGATATTGCTGTCAAATCAAATGAAGTAACAAGTTTTGAAATTGTAATGGAACCGATTGTTAAAGAAATCGGAGCTGTAACAGTTACCGCAACAGTGAATAAAGAATCTACAGATAATGTGATCAAAATGCAACGAAATGCAGCAGGTCAAGTTGATGGGATTTCTCAAGAAGCAATTAAACGATCTCCAGACAGAGATGCAAGTGCTGTTCTTAAACGTGTTAGTGGAGCTTCGGTTCAGGACAATAAATTTGTTATTATTCGTGGTTTGAATGACCGTTACAATACAGCAATGATCAATGGATTGCCTTTACCTTCAACAGAAGCAGATCGTAAAGCCTTTTCATTTGACATCTTCCCATCTACCATGTTGGACAATATGATGATTTACAAAACTGCATCTCCAGATTTACCAGGTGATTTTGCGGGAGGAGTCATTCAAGTAAATACCAAAGAAATTCCAGACAAAGATTTTGTATCATTCAGCGTAGGTACAAATTACAACACTCAATCTACTTTCAAATCATATTCTAACTATGAAGGAAGTAAAAACGATTGGATTGGTTTTGGAGCAAAAGATCGAATGTATCCAGATGCATTGCCTTCAACAACAGAATTCAAGAGTTTACTTTCAAATCCAGTTACGCGATTTGAGAACAGTAAAGTTTTCTCGAATGACTGGCAAATTAACAATCAGAAATCTTCTCCTCTTGGACAAAATTACCAAGTAGGATTCGCTAAAACAATACGCCCTGATTCAACAAAGACAAATGCTTTTGGAGTAATTGGTGCTTTAAGTTACAATTATACACGTCGTTATTTAGACGTTACGCGTAAAGATTATAACGAAGATTCATCACGCGTATTTGACTATAAAGATGCTACATACCGTGAAAATGTTTCATGGGGAGCGATGTTGAACTTTGCTTACAAATTCGGAAAGAACAATAAAATCACATTGAAAAACTTGTATAGTAACAATTCAACAGATCAAGTCATTTTAAGAACTGGAGAAAACATTGATGCTGATCAAATTATAAAAGCAACGGCAATGCAATACACATCAAGTAAAATGTTTACGTCACAATTGAATGGTGAACATTTGCTTAAAGTTGCTGATAGTACATCTTTAAAAGTTAAATGGGGATTGAATTATAGTAAAACCTTGACTACAATTCCTAACTTAAAAAGAATGCTTTATTACAAGAACAGAACTCCGCAAGGAACAATTTCTGATTCTATTTTCACTGCTTACGTTCCATTTGGAGCTCCTTCTCCCGATTTCGCAGGTAAATTCTTCTCGAACCTGGGTGAAGATTTGTATGCTGCCATGGCCGAAATTGCCATCCCTTACAAATTATTTAAAGAAAATAGTGCATTAAAAGTTGGATATGCTGGTTCTATTAAAGAACGACAATTTGATGCACGTGTTTTTGGTTATGCAATTAATAGCCCTGCGCAATTTAACTATGACTTATTAACCTTACCTCAGGATTCAATCTTCGCTGAAGAAAATATCAATGCTAAAGGTTTCAAATTAGGAGAATCGACAAACCCATCTGATTCATATACAGCTTCAACAAACTTACATGCGGGCTACATTATGACTGATCAAAAACTGACGTCTAAATTGAGAG
>JBDKHH010000263.1:0-4276 GCA_039797785.1 Bacteroidota bacterium
ATTTACCAGTTGCAAGGAAGTAGAAGTTGAAAATTACTGTAAATGTTGGGACAATTCTGGAACACTTGTACTCGATACTGTCTACTACATGGAAAATGATCAAGCCTATCAATTATGTGAAGGAAAAGAAGGAACTCAAAATTATTCGAGTTGCGAATGCGGTGAACTTTAATCAAAGAACTAACTATTATGAATAAACTATACATCAAATCACTTCTACTACTTGTTTCAATAGTTTGCATTAACACTCAACTTATTGGACAAATGAACGCTAATTTTTTTCCAAATTTTCAAGCGTATGCCGGGAATCCAATTATACATTACGGTGATGGCTTTGCAGATGCATCATGGAACGACCCTTGTGTATTGAAACAAGGGAATCAATACATTATGTACATTACTGCTGCTGAAGGAATTATACTTTCGGACACGAATACGGTTAAAGTGTATCGGAAAATTTCGTCTGATGGCTATAATTGGACACTTTCACCTACCACTCCTGTGTTAGAGCCAATTGCTGGAACTTTTTATGAAGGAGGAACAGAAACGCCATCTGTCGTTTATCGAAATGGAATTTACCATATGTACTTAACAGCTTATCCTCCTGGAAATGTCGCAACAGATTTCGTGCTTTCTCACGCCACATCAACTGATGGAATTTCCTTTACAATGGATGCAAATCCAATTTTAACTTCTGACGGAAGTTCATCATTCTATGGTGATATCATTGGAGAACCAGGTGCTATTAATTATCATGATAGTATTTATGTTTTCTTTACCGCTTCTGGAACAATTGCCAGCACTCCTTCTCAATCTATTGGACTGATAAAATCACCAGATGGTTCCTCATTTTCAACTCCAGAATCTGTTGTTTCTATTCCGAATGATGTATATCCTGTCATAAATGGATATTGGGGTTTATCAACTCCTTCTGCACTTGCAATCAATGATTCGATTTATTTATTTACGGATGTTGCACAAACAATCAACGGGAATTGGACCCAAGTTGCTTTGCATCAATTTAAAACCGATGGTCAATCTGGTATTTGGCATCATGATGTGCAACCGATTCATACAAAAGAAGATTTTTCGTGGACCGACGGTGATTACCTGTCCGAAATACGATCAATCACTCCTTTGTTGGAGGATAATGGTCTTTTGCGTATTTGGTATGCCGGAAATCGTATAGCAGATGTCACTGGAACAGACACCTTGTATCATGTTACAATTGATGGAACCGGATTTTTGCATGTTGACCCCGCTTTTTGGGGAATTGGAACATCAGAATTTCAGTTTGATTTAGCGGGAATTACCGAACAAGAGCACTCCTTCTTTCAACCGTATCCCAATCCAAGTTCAGGATGCTTTACATTGTTCTCAGAAATTGACTTGAGTTCTGCCTCAATTGAAGTATATAGCTCAGCAGGTCGATTGATAAAAAAAGTTGAACCAAACGGAAGTAATTTTATTCAACTAGATCTTACAGAAAATTTGCCTGGTATCTATATGATTTCTGTTAAAACAAACGATGCTAATTGTACATCAACCTGTATTAAATATTAATTTCGTTTGCGAAATAATGAAGTCAGTTTAGATTGAATATTTGAATGAAAAACATCTGGCGAATACCTAAGTTACACAGGAATCAATTCAAACGGTTTAATTTCGCACACACTAAAAAAGGACAATGAAACAATTTTGGGAAGACAGATACGGAAAGGAAGAATTCGCTTATGGTGAAGAGCCAAATCAATTTTTGAAAGAGCAATTGGTGAACGTTGAACCTGGAACCATTCTTTTTCCCGCTGAAGGAGAAGGAAGAAATGCCGTTTTTGCGGCTGAATTAGGTTGGAATGTTTCCGCTTTTGATTTAAGTAGCGAAGGTCAACGTAAAGCAAATTTGTTAGCCCAAAAAAAAGGTGTTGAAATCGATTACATTTTAGATCCAATTACTGTTTTGCCGTATGTTAAACATCAATTTGACGCAATGGCTTTGATCTATGCACATTTTCCTGCGGATGTAAAATCATCTTTTCATAAATTGTTATCAAGTTATGTGAAACCAGGTGGAATTGTCATTTTCGAAGCGTTCAGTAAAAATCACTTAGCACTTAACAATGAAAAAGCGGGAGGACCAAAAGACATCAATATGTTGTTTTCTGTAGAAGAAGTCCAAAGCGATTTTTCAAACTTTGAAGTCCTTTATTTGAAAGAAGAAGAAGTTGAATTATCCGAAGGTTTATATCACAATGGAATCAGTTCAGTGGTACGTTTTGTAGGAAGAAAAAAAAATTGAATCTAATTACAAAAATTAAAATCTAAATCCGAATGAAAAATTGAGGTAATTATACGCTGAATAACCATCAGTGAGCTTATACTTTCTGTAAACTTTTCTCGAATATTCAATTCCCAAAACAAAATGATTCAAATTAAGTTTACTTTCAATCATACAAACACCTGAAAAATCAACAAGATCTCCACCTGACCATAGGAGCAATCCTCCTCCAAAGTTCGTTTCAATAGTGGCTCGTTTTGATACACGAAAATTATATCCAAAAGAAGGATGAAGTGGTCCACAAGCCAATAAAAGTCCATCAAAATAAACTATACTCATTCGCAACCAAGTCATCCGAAAAAAAAATCTGTTTTTATCGGAATTTAATAACCAAGTATTTCCAAATTTAGCTTGTATCCCAAACCCTTTTTTACTCAAATAATCTCGTTCATACTTATTCTTTCCAACAACCCCATTTAATTTAACAAAACTGGTTCGACCAAGTCCGTAAATAGAAAAATCAAAAAAGGATCGAGTAAAACCTAAATCGTACAATTCTTCAGACGATAATTTTTTTCTTTTTGAAACCGTTTGGTTCGTTGTATCCTTTTGGCTAAAAAAATAAATGGGTATTACAAGAATAATAGAAAGTAAAAGGTATTTCATATCGAGGCTAGTTAATTTGTTTGGTCAAAAATCGGTATTACCGGAATAAGCTAAATCAATACTTTCCTATTGTTTCACTTTAAACAAAAATGCATTTGGTTGAGGATACAAGCCTTCACGTGAAATTTTCTTACCGCGTTTGTACACAACTATTCGTTCACCAGCCAATTGTCCTTCTATACGGCAATCTAACACAAAATAATCATCTCCTTCAAACAGAACAGAATACGAACCTTTGTTCATTTGTTTTCCTACCGTGATTTCAACATTTTTTTCAGAAATGGCAACCCGAATAGCAACAGAATCCACAGAAATTACATCTTTCCCACCGTCCAATTCAAAATTTGAAATTTGACCTTCATAAGCGCCGTGGAATTTCTTTTTCAATTCAATAGGTTTTTGAGCCGAGACAACCATCGGAACAAATACTATTAAGAAAAAGAGAAAGCGTTTCATCATGAACAAATGTAATTTATTTCAAACACAATTGCAATGTACAGCAAAGCAAGGGATTATTTCGTGGCCAAATACGCCCAATCACCTTGTAACTTGTGACATTCGTAGTTTTCAAATGGAAGAACAGACGTTAATTTTTCTTCGTAGGGAAAGAAATTCACATGTTCATCCAAAGTATAGTAAAAGAAGCGCTGACAAGGCGTTACAATGAACAATTGCTTTTTGGTGATGCGTTTTAATTCAGCAATACACCCATCCAATTTCAATAAATGTTCAATCGTGTGACAACAAACAACTGTATCAAACGCATTGTCTTCAAAAGGTAATTGCTCAATATTCCCATGAACATAGTTGAATTTTTCATCACCATTTGGTTCCTTGATATCAAAGCCATTCAATTGAACAGCAGGAAATTTCTCGCCAATTTTGCCCAACAAATAACCACTTCCACAACCAATATCGATCAAACTGGTAGTTGAAGGATCTATTTTATCCAAAATAAAATCAATGCATGCTTGATTCAAATCGGTCGCTCTATTGCGTGAAATCGTATTTAAATTGTTGTAAAACGAAGCATATTCTTCTTCGGAATACGAATACACTTTGCTTTTGAATTGCATTACTTCGCTGATATTTCTCCCGCGATAAGCGAAATAGTAAAAGGGATACATGAAAATTTTGGAATCACGCACAAACGGCGGAACCAATTCGTCCATTACAAAACGAATGGCATTTGTTACTCTTCTATTCATGCTTTCTATAATATCCTTTCAAGTGATTTAATTTGATGACAAACAAGTCCAACACCATTTTAAATCCATGTTTAAACACATTCACACTGTTTCCTTCTTGGCTTCTTAAACTTACTGGAATCTTCTT
>JBDKHH010000264.1:0-3289 GCA_039797785.1 Bacteroidota bacterium
TGCGTTCATTTTTGCGTCAAGACCCTGATGTGATTATGCTTGGTGAGATTCGCGATGGAGAAACGGCGCAGATGGCTATTCGTGCTGCATTGACAGGGCATTTAGTTTTATCAACGATTCATACCAATTCGGCTTGGGGAACCATTTCTCGTTTAATAGATATGGGTGTTCCACCATTTTTATTGGCAAACACCATGAATACAAGTGTTGCTCAGCGATTGGTGCGCAAACTGTGTCCAAGTTGCAAAACCGAAACAGCGTTGAATCCAAGTGATTGGCCTTTGCAACAACGCGAATTTTCCATACCAGCCACAACGCATTCAGCTGTAGGATGTGATCAATGTCATTACACCGGTTACAAAGGACGATTGGCCTTGTATGAAGTAATTCCGGTTGATCAAGCTTTGGCGAGTTCAATAAAAAATAATGAAGAACCTGAAGATCATTTGTTTCAGGAACGAGGAATAAAAAAGTTGGCTGAAAGAGCCTATGAATTATTAATTGAAGGAACTTCTTCTTTGGAAGAAGTATATCCTTTGCTAACAGGATTTTAATGAGGTTATTTATCTATTTATTGTTGATGATTTGTTGTTTTTCTTTTGAGGTAAAAGGGCAAAAATATACTGAACAAGAAATTCGAGCAAAATTCGATAGTTTAAGTACAAGCTATAAAGGCTACACGAATAAATTGCAATTGAATGTGACTAGTTTATCACTTTCTGAATTGGTAAGTTCTGTTGCTTTGGAGAACAATTTGAATATTAGTGTTGATCCGGCATTAAATCAATTGATTAGTTATAATTTCTTTGATGCTCAAGTAAAAGATATGTTGGTCTTTCTTTACTTGAATTTTGAGGTAGAATACGATTTTGTTGGTTCAATCATGTCCGTTAAAAAACGAAAAGCAGTTGTTGAGGCACCAAAACCAGTACTTGCAAAGAAACCACAGGTTCAGTACAATGCTGCCAATCATTTTCTTTCGTTGGATTTAAAAGGTGATTCACTGTGGAGAGTAGCTGAGGAAATTACGCGTTTATCTGGGAAGAACTTTGTTTTGAGTCCTGACATTCGCAATAAATCTGTTAATGCCTTTATACATAATAGACCAATTGACCAAGTGGTTGATATGCTTGGGAAATCGAACAATTTAAATTTGAAAATTGAAGATGATTTTTATTCTTTTAGCGCTCAGGAAGCGGACCCATCAAACGCTAAAAATAATGGTAGTCAGAAAAACGCTTTATCTGGTAAAGGAACCAATTTTACACTCAAACAAACACCAGAAGGAGGTTTAGATGTAACCGCAACGAATGCTGAAGTCAATGAAATAATCATGGGCGCGGCAAACGAATTAGGGATTCATTACGTACTTTATAGTAATCTAGAAGGGAAAGCAAATTTGGATGTAAAAAACAGCAGCTTCGATGATTTGATGGGGCGCTTGTTCAATGGTTCGAAATACAGTTATTCGAAAATCGATGATGTTTATATGATTGGAGAGTTAAAGCTCGAAGGAATTCGTAAAACGGAACTCGTTAAATTGGAAAATAGAACGATTGAATCTGTAAAAGCAGCTATTCCAAAAGAACTCATGACAGATGTAGAAATTAATGAATTTGTTGAATTAAATGGGCTTATCTTAACGGGTAGTGAACGTAAAATCGAAGAACTAAAAAGTTTTATCTCTCAAATAGATGTTGTTGTTCCGATGGTTCAAATAGATGTAATGATTTTGTATTCTAAAAAAGGATCAAGCAACAAAACAGGAATCAAAGCTGGTTTGAAAGACAAACCTACTGCAACAGGAGGGGATATTTTTCCAGGACTTGATGTTGAAATGGGATCGCAAACAATTAATGCTATTTTAAATACTATTTCAGGGTTTGGAATCGTGAATTTGGGTCAAGTCACAGAAAACTTTTATGTTTCGCTACAAGCGCTAGAGTCGAATAGTATTATTGATATTGAGAGTACACCCAAAATTTCCACCTTAAATGGTCATGAGGCATCCATCTCGATAGGTGAAACGACATATTATCAAGAAACACAAGTAAATGTTCAAACATCCGTAACGAATTCGGGTGTTGTTCAATCAAAAACATGGAAATCAGTTGATGCTAATTTGAGTGTGAAAATCAAGCCATTTGTCAGTGCAGATGAATACGTTACATTGACAATTTCTGTTGAACAAGATGATTTTTCTGGGAAAGTGGATCCATCTTCGCCTCCAAATATTTCAACGCAAACATTGGAATCATTAGTTCGGGTTAAAAATGGAGAGGTGATTTTATTAGGAGGCTTGGAGCGCAAAAAGAACAATGATTCTGGTTCAGGTGTGCCATGGATTTCTAGAATTCCAATAATAAAATGGTTTTTCAGCAGTCGCTTGAAAGAAAAAGAAAAATCGAAGTTGCATATATTAATACGCCCAACAGTTACTTATTGATGAAGCTATTTTCTTCTTTATGGAATCCGTCTAAGATGGTTGTTGTTTTTCTGCAATTGCGGAAAGAAGGGAATCTCTTAACTGCCTGTCAATACAAGAAGGATGGGACAGCTATGCAATCTTTAGAAACATTTGAATCGGTCCAAACCATGCTTAAAAAGTTTGGCAGTACCAAAGCGTATTGGTTGCATGTGGAAGGAAGTGGTGTTTTATCGCGTTTAGTTGATCGTGCATCTGGATACAAGGATGATTTAATCATCAATGGAGATAAAGATGATTTCTATTTCTCTTCAATAACAGATGGTGAAAAGAGTATTGTTTCATTCGTTCGTAAAAATACGGTTTCTGCGATTGAAGAAGCGTTTAAAGAAGCAAAAGTGCATTTGTTGGGTTTAAGCTGTGGAATTGTTCCTTCTGTACTTGCTGTTGGCGCAAATGGTTTGTTAAAAGGCGAATTTGAACTAGAACTGCGAAATGAGAAAATACTTCGTTTTGAACGAAAGGAACAGGCTAAAGAACAAGTAATTTGCAATGATCGTTACATGTCTCCTCAGGATGTGACAGGTGAAGGAATTCTTGGTTCATTCAATGGTGGTAACATGGTTATTGATTTTTGTTGGACGAATGAGCTTGTTAAAACAGCAAAAGAAGAATACGTTCAGCACAAACGTTTCAACGTGTTTGGAGTTGGTTCGATTTTATGTGTTTTTTTAATCGTTCTCGTCAATTATTTCTATATCAATCAACTTAATCAGGAAGTTGCAGAATTGGAGGAGGAATTGTCTTTGAGTAATAACAATCTTTCACTGCTGGGGCAATTGGAACAAGAGCGAACACGCAAAG
>JBDKHH010000265.1:0-9304 GCA_039797785.1 Bacteroidota bacterium
GTAGCAGTTCCGATTCACAGAACAGATGAAGAATTGGCGATGATTGATGAGAAATTCCAAGAATTAGGCAAAAAACTAAAAGCTTTAGGGATTTCATTTAAATACGATAATGATGACAACCGTCGTCCAGGATGGAAATTTGCTGAATACGAAGCAAAAGGAGTTCCAATTCGTTTGGCAATGGGCCCAAGAGATTTAGAAAATGGAAAAGTTGAAGTAGCTAGAAGAGATAACAAAACGAAAGAAGTTGTTGACTTTGATGGTATCGATGGATTTATTGAAAACTTATTGGCTGAAATTCAGACGAACTTGTTGCAACGAGCGAAAGATTACCGCGCAGCAAAGATCCAAACAGTAGATTCTTACGAAGAGTTCAAATCGAAAATTGACGGTGGAGGATTCTTCTACGCACACTGGGACGGAACGAATGAAACAGAAGCTAAAATCAAAGAAGAAACGCAAGCTACTATTCGTTGTATTGCAATTGATCAGCCAGAAGAAGCGGGCGTTTGCATGGTTACAGGTAAACCATCTTCTAAACGTGTGATTTTCGCAAAAGCATATTAAAATGGAGCAAAATCGAAAAATAATTCTTGACCTACTTTTGAACAAATCAGCTCTGAAGCAAAACATTGCTGATGATTGTGAACAAGTGTTTTTAAAGATCAAAGAAACGATCAAAACAGAAATTGACGCACTTCAAAAAAAGGTAAAGGATCAACGTATTCGATTGAGCTATAAAGAGAAAGGAAACTTTGAAATGCATGTTTTTGTTGGAAGTGATGTGTTAGTTTTTCACTTGCATAACAATGTGTTTAGATTGCCAGATGACAATGCCTTGTGGGGAACCAAATATCTTCGTGAAAACGACGCAAATGGCTATTTTGGAGTCATCTATGTTTATAATTTTCTAGCGGAATCATTTATTCAAAACAGATTGAATGATTCCGGCTATTTAATTGGTCGCTTGTTTATTAATCACGAACGCCATTTCATGATGGAAGGAAAGGGGCAATTGGGTGTTTTATTTAGAGATTTAGAGAACACAGTTTTATCCGATGACTTAGTTAGTCTTATTGTTCAATCTTCCTTTGCATATGCTCTAGAATTTGATTTATTAGTACCTCCATACGATTATGTTGCTGAATTATCAGTCGGAGAGATACAATTAATCAGTAACAACCTTCAATTGCAAACAGGTAAACGTCTGGGATTCAAAATGAAATCCGACGAAAGTGATTTTTTTTAAAAAAAAGCGCTTATACGTTTGCTATTACAGAATTTCGTAATATATTTGCACTCCCAAATTAACGGGAACATTGACATACGGCCCATTCGTCTAGTGGTTAGGACGCCAGGTTTTCATCCTGGAAACAGGAGTTCGATTCTCCTATGGGCTGCCAAATTTAATATTTGGCCCATTCGTCTAGTGGTTAGGACGCCAGGTTTTCATCCTGGAAACAGGAGTTCGATTCTCCTATGGGCTGCAAGACATATGTCTATAACTTTATAAAAAAAAAGAAAAATGGCGAATCACAAGTCAGCACAAAAAAGAATCAGAACGAACGAAGGAAAAAGACTTCGTAACAAATATCAGCACAAAACAACTCGTAATGCTGTTCGTAAATTACGCGCGTTAACGGATAAAAAAGAAGCTGAAACTTTGTTCCCAAGTGTTGTTGCTATGTTGGATAAACTTGCTAAAAGAAATGTTATCCATAAAAACAAAGCAGCTAACTTGAAATCTGGTTTACAAGTTGCTATCAACAAACTGTAATAGTTTTTGACACGATATTAAGGGGGCATTAGCCCCTTTTTTTATACCTTTATTTTTTTAATTTTCGGTTCATGCGCAATTGGGTTTTGTTTCTGTTTGTAGTGTCTAGTTATTGGAGCAATGCACAAAGCTACAATGCATTAACACCAACTGATACGCTCCGATATTCTTCAAGATTTGGAGGAAAAATTGATTCCATCGATTTATTTAATTCATTTTTAAGCTCAACAAATCCAGCAGGAAGTATCTCTGCTAACAATACGTTTACTTCTAATTGGTTGTTTGTAAATCACGGCGCTCAATTGCAGCAGAATTTTAATGATTGGCAAGCGCTGAAGTTTTCAGGTTTACCACATATCGGATTCAATTATTCATTTGGTTCACAAGGCGTTCAAAACGTATGCATGAATTATCAGCAAAACTTCGGAAAGAACCTAACGGTTAACTTGGAGTACAAGAAAAATAAAGCCAATGGTTACTTGCGAAATAGTGCATACAGTATAAATGATATCCAATTTCAATTAGCAAAACGTGGTAAGTTCTTTTCCTTTCATACGCAAGCGCTGTATGTAGTTTCAGATTTCCAAGTTAACGATGGACTAATTGAGGATTCTTTAGCGGACGATTTCGCTTTGCGCTTATTGCCGGTGCAAAACGAAAACGCATCACATAAAAATCAACGAACAAAGATTGAACACACAAACTTTTTTGACTTAAACAAGGATTCCTTGAATGCGGTCGGTTTTTACACGAATCACCAACTTGCAATTCGAAATTTACGTTATACTGAAGAAAAAGATTCTCTTCAATTTTATTACTCAAAAATCAATTATGATTCCACGCTAACAATGGATCAGAATCAATGGTCATCCTTGAACAATGGAGTAGGGCTCTTCTTTAAAAACAGACGTTCTACACTTTCATTGGGCGGTGATATGCGCTATTGGAAATATGATAATTTAATCTATAGAAACGACACAACAGAGATCAACCTTGTTGCTAATTATCAATTCAAAAGTCAGCGATTTGTTGTTTCAAATTTTTTTAAGCAAAACATTTACGGAGCAAAGCAAGAAATGGAGAACCGTTTTGCTGCTTTATTAAAATTGAATAAAAGTACAATTGGTCTTTCTGCTCGATTTGAGAATCTTCTTCCAGAATTGCATCAACGCTTTAATTATGCGAATAATTATGATTATAAGTTAGAAAATCCATCCACGCAGTCTCGCTTTTATGGAGATTTAAGATTTTCAACGATTTTAAAGTTTATTGATGTAGATGCAAACATATCTTTTGTTCAATTAAAGGATAATTATTTTTTCATCGATACCATCTGGAGGGATGACACGCTTTCAACTATTTCCCTGACCCAATTTAATTTGCGCGCGGATTATCGTTTAAAGCAACTTCATTTACAACCGAGTTATACCTATTCATTATCCAATTCATCGATTCAATTCACGCCAAACCATCAAGTAAACTTAAGAGTATTCGTTAAAGGAGGTTTATTCAAAGCGAAGAAACTTCAAGCGTATTTGGGAGTGGATGCTTCGTATGTTTCTCGATTCAATGCTATTGAATTCAATGTACTTTCTGGTAGTTACGAATTTTGGAATGGAAATGCAGTTAATAATGGTTTTGCAAATTTGCATTTCTTCACTGGATTTCAAATTGATGAATTCAAGTTTTATGTGCGTTATGAGAATATTGGTTATTTCTGGAATCAGCATTCACTTCCTGTACTGTCGAAACATCCAATAGCTGGAACCCAATTTAGATTAGGATTAACGTGGGACTTCTTTAATTAAGTTATTGATTAATAACTGATTGATTCGCTTAAGAATTTAAAAACAAAAGGTCTTAAAACGTCGAAAGGAGCAAAACAGGCGTTTCGCTCCTTTCAAACCTAACCTAACCTACCTTTTACAACTAAACCTAGGTCAAATTTATACTATTTAATCAATCAAACCAAATTTTTTTCAAAAAAAAATAATATTTAATTCACAACGCTTTTTTAATAGATTGTAAAAAGAAAGGAATTCAAATTGAGCACATTGTTTATCTTTGATGAAAATATTTAAATATGAAATTATTAGAAAACAAAGTGGTTTTGATTACTGGAGCTTCAAGAGGAATAGGAAAAGCTATTGCTGAAGAATGTGTTAATCATGGTGCTAAAGTTGCTTTTACATATTTATCATCTGATGAAAAAGCAAGAGCTCTAGAAGCTGAATTATCAAAAAATGGGGGAGTTGTTAAAGGATTTAAAAGTGACGCTTCTAAATTTGATGATGCTCAAAAATTGGTTGATGATGTTGTTGCTGAGTTTGGAACTATTGATGTTTTAGTAAACAACGCAGGTATTACTCGTGACACTTTGTTGATGAGAATGACTGAAGAACAATGGGACGAAGTAATAAACACTAATCTTAAATCTGCCTTTAACTTAACAAAAGCGGTTCAAAGACCAATGTTAAAAGCTAGAAGCGGATCAATTATTAATATGTCATCTGTAGTTGGTGTTAGCGGTAACGCTGGACAATCAAACTATGCAGCTTCTAAAGCAGGATTGATTGGTTTCTCGAAATCAATTGCTCAAGAATTAGGTTCAAGAAACATTCGTTGTAATGCTATTGCTCCTGGATTTATTGAAACAGAAATGACTGAAGTTCTAGACCAAAAGGTTGTTCAAGAATGGAGAAATTCAATTCCTTTAAAAAGAGGAGGTTCTCCAAAAGATGTTGCAAACCTTACAGTGTTCTTAGGTTCTGATATGTCAGCATATATCACTGGGCAAACAATCAATGTTTGTGGTGGGATGTTAATGTAAATTAAACTATTCGATATACGTAAAAAGCCACTCGTTATGCGAGTGGCTTTTTTTGAATTCTATTTTTCCAATATCCTACTGTCATAAGTAGTTTTCGAAGCCAATCAAAATACAATGCAATAAAGGACACAACAACAAAAATCCATAATACAATTATATTCGCCCAAAAAGTAGATAATTGAATTCCAAAGAAATTTTTACTTGGTGCATAAAAATGAGAACTAAAAAAGATTGGGTCTTTCGCACTCAAGAATATAGGATTGTCTTTGCGAAACAATTCATTTTTATATTTCAATACTTTTTCAGACTCCAATCGGTTTGTGACAATATCATTTAATGCTTCATTCGAATATTGATCTTTCAGCAACGTATAATTTTGAATCCCAATTTTTTCCTTTTTTCGTTCGATACTGTCATTTGCATCATTGGTTGACTTAATATATTGATTTTTCAAATAACCAAAAAAGTCATCAATCTTGTAGGTGCTAATTTTTTGTTTTGGGTCGTTTAACGATGAAAGAGTTGAAATACAATCTTCACATTTCAAGTTTTCCCATTTACTCTCTTCCTTTAAAATTTCAGTAATCAATAATTTTTTTGAATCCAATCGCGTTTTCCAATCGACTTTGTTGGACGATACATTGTCAATGTGATGCTGAATTTCAGGTAACCAATAATCCTTTTTCCAACTGGCTTCAAATTTTCGTTGATTAAACTCAAAGAATGATTTATCCAATTCGTTTTCAGTAGCCTGTGTAACAGCAATTGCTTCATAAGACCAACGAGAAACCATTAAATCTCCAATCCAAGGTACTTCTGTAGATTTAGAAAATACAGGATGTAATTTATCAAACTTTACAATTACACCACTAAAAAGAAGTTGTGGGATTATTAAAATTGGAACGATAACGTAAATTACTTTAGCTGAATTAAAAGCACTTGAAATATTCAAGCCCAATAAATTTGCGGCACATGAAGTTGTGAATAAGATGGCCCAGTATTCAAACCAAAGCCCTTTAATTTCAAGTATGTAGTTTCCAATCAATACAAACAACATCATTTGCACAGCAGAAATGATAAATAGAATGGAAATTTTAGAATATAGATAACTGGATTTTGAAAGATTCAAAAAGGATTCTCTTCGTAATATTTTTTTGTCTTTATGAATTTCCTCTGCTGCAACCGTTAAACCAAGGAATAGTGCAACAACAACGGCAATAAAAATGTATTGAGGAATATTTTCATTGCTATAGAATGAATATTTGGAAATCCCATTTTGATTCGCACTAAAGAATTTTACGAAAAATGATAATACCAACGCTAGCAATGGAGCTTCTAAAAATGTTACCAATATATACTGACGATTGGTAAGTTTACTTAAAACATCTCGTAAAAAGAACACCCAAAATTGTTTAATCCTAGAAGGAATACTGGAATGAGCTTTTGGTGCTGTAGTTCGCTGTTCAATTTTCGTAACTTTTCTTGTCTTGAGATATTTACTATACCATTCTTCAGGCGTCGTTTTCCTTGAATCCGTCAATTTTCCGTATTCATCAACAATTTTAGTATCAATTATATTGAACAGTTGTTCTGGATTAACGTTTCCACATAAAGAACATTCACGTTCTTCTGCGTTTCCATGATGAATGTGATGCTTGAAGTAAACAATCGCATCAATTGGATTGCCATCAAAAATAGGGAAGCCCCCTTGATCCATCAAAAGCAAGCGATCAAACAACTTGTAAATCTCTGATGAAGGTTGGTGAATAACAACAAAGACTAATTTCCCTTTAAATGTTAGTTCTTTTAAAAGATCCATGATGTTTTCTGAATCTCTCGAGGAAAGACCAGAAGTAGGTTCATCAACAAACAATACTTCAGGCTCTCTAATTAATTCTAGTGCAATGTTTAGTCGTTTGCGCTGGCCACCAGAAATTGTTTTCTCAAGTGGATTTCCAACTACTAAATCTTTCACCTCATAAAGTCCAATTGACTGAAGAATATCAATAACCTTACGTTTTATCTCGCGATCAGTCAGTTGAGAGAAGCAAAGTTTTGCATTGAAATAGAGATTTTGAAAAACGGTCAACTCCTCAATCAATAAGTCATCTTGACTTACAAAACCAATAATCCCTTGTAGTTTATCTTTGTCTTTGTGAACATCTAAACCATTAATGGTTACTGATCCTGAATTTGGAACATAGGTTCCATTTAAAATGTTTAATAACGTTGATTTTCCTGTACCGGAACCACCCATTATACCAACTAATTTCCCAGACTCTTCAATAAAATTAAATGGGTAAAGTCCAGGTTTATTTCCTTTAAACTTATACGAAATAGCATCTACTTTAAACGTAATCCGTTCTTTATTACCAAGATCAATGAATTTATTTATAACATCACTGTAATAAATATGCTTCGTTTTTTGAGTCTTGAAAGTAGATCCATGGGTAAAGATATGTGTACGATCATTTGAAACAAACTGACCATTAATACTTAATTCATCTTTTCCAAAATACTTGAAAAACAATGTATTAATACTCTTTACCTGAAGTATTCGTACATCATCATCTAATCCTCTTAGCTGAATGGTCTTAACGGATTCTTTTGGAATTGCTTGAACATACAGAATGTCAGGCGAAACGATTGTATGAACGTTTGAACTTAAAACAAAGTCAGTTATTAAATCATATTCTTCTTTGACAATGTTAAAAGATTCTGCAACCGTATTAACAAACTCTATCTCTTGTTCGGTTACAGCTTCATTCGATTGAATAAATTCAATAATTCGAATAAGTACAATAATCTTTTGTTTCTGTGTTAGTTCTTCGTTGATTTGAGAACAAATACGTAAAACCTTTACAGAATTAAGCGAAGTTCTTTTCTTTTGACCATCCTTACGCTGCTGCTTCAAATGCAGGGCATTCAAGTATTCATCAAAAAGATCTAAGTATTTTTGAACGAGCAACGCATTTAATTCTGCTCTTAAGAAAGAGTCAATTATAGACTTTCCTTTCGAACTCTTAATTTGCTGAATTTCTTCATTATCCCCTAAATCATCTACTTGCGCAATAATCGCAAATAGTTGCATTAAGGCTCGAAGAATTCGCTCACTCATTTAGAAAAAGTTTATTGCTTGAACCCGATTAACATTACTGCGCAACCCGTTACCTTTTTATCCAAATCTAGTTCTGTTTCAATCGTAACTGGAATTGTTTTTGGAACTTTAAAATCCCAATAAGGTGAATTTTTAAAATCTTTATTTGTGAATAATACATTTCCCTTCGGGTCACGCACTGTAAAGATTACAAAATCATCATCATCACCAGCACTTGCTGCAATGCGATAGGTTGAACCACCGTAAAAAATTGTTTTAAATTCAGCTTTCTCACGGTCTAAAAATGCAGTATAAACTTGTCCATCAGAAACAAATTTTGATGATCCTTTCGTTCCATTCAAATAACCTTCACAAATTTTTACGATTTTCTCACAATCTTGAGCTTTCACGTTTGCACTAAGCAAGGTTGTAAAAGCGAATACCAATATAATAGCGTATTTCATGGCTTATTTAATTATGTTTTCACGGATTGCGGCAACTTTAGAGGATATTTGTTCTAGTGTTGCTGCATCAATTTTCACCGTAATATTATGGTTTAATGTTGTTGTCTTTGTTTTAGCATCTGTTTTAGGCGCCACATATTGATAATCAATCACAACTTTATCAAATGAAGTTTTTAACTCACTTAAGTCTGCAATTAAATCATCGTTGCTACCTGCCTTATTGTATTCTTCAAGAATTTCAATAATTGTATTCAACGTTTGCTGTTGTTCACCAATTCGAGAAACAATTTTTTGATTATTTTTCGCTTTGTTCAATTGACATGCGTAGTGCAAAGACTCAACCCATCCACCTGTTAAGATTAGAGCAGATGTAGATTTTCTGTTTGAATTTTTCAAAAAGTTATCCGCTTTACGGAACGCATCAGAAACAATCACCATCATTGAATCTTGATCATCAGAATTGCTTTCAAAGCGCGACATGAATTTTTTATCAAAAGCTCCTTCCAAGCCTAATTCACCAGTCAGTTTTTCAACTACAGACAAATACTTTAAAGAAATGCTTTTTTGTTTATACAGTGCCGAATAGCCAAGATCAGTCCCGTAAATCCCTAAATTCAACGCCTGTTTATATTCAGTCGAATAGTTTGAGGAGTTTTTAACTGGATTCAACAAGTCTTGATTGAAAGGAAGATTAATTTCTTTAATCAAAAGTGCTGTTTGAACAGGTGATGGAATACTAAATATTTTTCCATCAAAGTTTGTATTCAAAGAACTGTTCGGGTCTAAAACCTCTTTGTCAATTTTATCTTTGCCATCCTCGCTAGAACCTCCACAAGAAGTAAGCAGCGAAAGAGAAAGACCAATAATGCTAAGTGAATAAAAAGTGATTTTCATATGAAAGTGTAAATAACGAAGCTAAAGTAACAAAAAAATATAAAAATCACTTCTCAAATGAATTGAACATGATAAAAAGTTATCAATTGAATATCCTTGATTAACTTTGGGCTATAATTAAATGCAAATAAAATGAATATTCGTCCAAGAAGAAATAGAAAATCGGCAGCAATTCGTCACATGGTTGAAGAAACTAAAATTGGTGCTGAACATTTGATTTATCCAATCTTTTTAAAGGATGG
>JBDKHH010000266.1:0-9417 GCA_039797785.1 Bacteroidota bacterium
AGACGTCCAGAACTTGCGAAGATTTACAAAACATATGTTACACGTTGTTTCAAAGCGGGAGCAATGGATTTTGACGATTTATTGTTTCAAACGAATGTTTTATTGCGCGATTTCCCGGATGTTCTGCACTATTATCAGCAAAAGTTCAAATACATTTTGGTGGATGAGTACCAGGATACGAATTATGCCCAATACTTAATCGTTAAAAAACTTGCAGCTGTATATGAGAATATTTGTGTTGTTGGTGATGATGCGCAAAGTATTTACTCGTTCCGTGGAGCGAACATTCAAAACATTCTGAACTTTAGAAAAGATTATCCTGATTTCAAATTGTTCAAATTGGAGCAAAACTATCGTTCTTCAAAAAACATTGTTGAAGCTGCGAATAGTATCATTGCGAAAAATCAAGATCAAATCAAGAAAAATGTTTGGACAGATAATACTGAAGGAGCAAAAATCGCTGTCATTCGAACATTAACAGATAACGAAGAAGGAAAGGTTGTTACGAATCGAATCTTCGATTTAAAACAAGGAGGTGTTCCAAGTTTTAATGATTTCGCCATTCTTTACCGAACAAATAAGCAATCGCGTTCTTTTGAGGAAGCCTTAAGAAAATTGAATATTCCCTATAAAATATATGGTGGACTTTCGTTCTATCAACGCAAGGAAATCAAAGACATATTAGCTTATTTCCGCTTGACAACAAATCCTCGTGACGAAGAAGCATTGAAACGTGTAATCAACTATCCACGCAGAGGAATTGGAAAAACATCTATCGAAAACATCATTATTGCTGCCAATAATTATGGAGTAAGTATGTGGGATGTAATTTCAAATACAAACCAATATCCAGTTGCATTAAACACAGGCACCAAAACAAAACTGTACGAGTTTACAACGATGATCAACAGTTTTACTGCCTCATTGGATAAAATGAATGCATATGATTTAGGACAAACAATTGCGAAATCTTCTGGGATTTTAAAAGAATTGTACAACGAAAAGGACAAAGGTCCTGAGGAAGTTGAACGTTACCAAAATATCGAAGAGTTATTGGCCGGTTTGAAAGAATTTACCATTTCTCAAGGCGATGAAGGTGATAGTTCCTTGTCTGAATTTATGATTGACGTTGCCTTATTAACCGATGCTGATGAAGATAAAGGTGATGAGAAAAATCATGTTACCTTGATGACCATTCACTCTAGTAAAGGATTGGAATTTCCACATGTTTTCTTAGTAGGTTTGGAAGAGAATTTATTCCCATCTCAAATGGCCTTGAATTCACGAACAGAATTGGAAGAAGAACGCCGATTGTTCTATGTAGCCTTAACCCGTGCAAAAACAACTTGCTCGTTATCCTATGCTACTTCTCGCTTTATTTGGGGGAATTTAGTTTCTTCTGAACCAAGTCGATTTATTGATGAAATTGATCCGCAATACTTAAATGTTGAAACGCAACAACGCGGAGCTGGAAGATCACTATCTGGTCGCGTTCAAAGTTTCGATAAACCTTTTACAGGAGGATTAAACAAATCATTAGGAACACCGGCTGGATCATTTAAAGCTGTCGCTGACATTAATAAATCAGCTAGTTCTTCTGCATCCAACAAAACGACAGCTGATTTAAAAGTTGGATTTAATGTGATGCACGATCGTTTTGGAAAAGGAAAAGTAACGAAACTAGAAGGTGATGGCGCTGACAAAAAGGCGACCATATTCTTTCCACATCATGGAGCTAAAACCGTTTTATTGCGATTTGCTAATCTAACTGTATTAGAAGATTAAGATTAGAATGGATAACCAATACCAAAATGGAAATTTGGTATGTATGGATTTGGTACATATTTTTCGTAATTCACCCCAAAAACATTTTGGCTCTCCTGATAAAATTGATCCTTTGGTTGAAAAAACCATTTCTCACCTTGTGGCAGTGCTGGATTGGTCAATGGCAATCCTACATCCAATCGAATGATGAAAAAGTCTAAATCCATTCGCAATCCAATACCTGTTGATACGGCAATTTCCTTATACCAATTCGATGAAAATTTACTTCCTGGACGATTTCCATCTTCATTAAATGTCCACACATTTCCAGCATCAACGAAAACAGCCCCTTTTAATAGACGTCCGAATGAGAAACGAAATTCTGCTGACCCACCAAGACGAACATCTCCAATTTGTGTAGCTGTTCGATTTGTATCCAAATAATATTTATAGGATCCTGGTCCTAAAGCGCGTGCTCTCCATCCGCGATTATCATTCGCTCCACCCGCAAAGAAACTGTAGTCATACGGTAACGAAGTAGCTGAATTACCATAAGGTTTTCCTGCACCAAATTGCAACCTTCCATGAATGCTTTTCTTCGACCCAATTGGATTAGACATAATAATTTCATTGTCCATACGAACAAATTGAGAATACCCAACACCAAAAATGGTATGCTGTCCATTCAATGTGTCTTGAAAACTTTTAAACATTGATAAGGTATTTCCAGCAGGATCAATTGTAGAATTTATGTATAACGCGAAATCAGATTTTTTATCATCCTTCTCTTTATTATTGTACTCAAAAGTTAACTTCCAATCTTGCCAAATAAATTGATTACTATATGCATTGCGTAAAAACAAATCATTCAATTGATCCAATTTTGCTTGAAAATCAGGCTGATTATTAATTCGAACAAATTTAATAATTGACATAAAAGGCAATCCAGCTTGGAAAATTTGAGTTTTACCTACATAAAAACGCCATAAGTAATTCATCTGAAAAATATGTCTGTCAAAATCATCTCGCGATTGAAAATTATACGCTGCAGACATTACTGTTCTTGGTCGTTGGCGCTTAGACATCGATGTCACTTTTGCCGGAAACAAACCAGGTAAATCCAATTTCAAACTTGGCCCAATTTCGAAGGTGTTAAAACTTCTACCTGCTTTTTTAATCGTTTCTCCATCCAATGTTTTGTCGAAAACAGGAGGTTGTGATTCAAAACCACCACTTACAGAAAGTGTTAACTTTTCTCCACCACCAAAAATATTTTTATTAGAATAATTTACCGAAGCAGCTACTCCAAGAAATCCATTCGAGTTGGTTGCTCTTGGCTCAAATCCAAACGTTTGCTTATCCGCCGGAACCAAATAATAATGAACATCAATAAACTCACTATTTGGTATTTCAACTATTACAGGTTTTATTATTTCGAATAAATCCAATTGCATTAAACGAGTGAAAGTTCGCTCTAAATAATATTCTTTATAGTGATTTCCTTGTTCTAAATAATTTTGACATTCAATTAATCCTGCATCAATTGCCAGTTCACCATTGAATAAAAAGGTAGCAATTCGTTTTGAATCATAAAGTGTTTTATTCTTCGCGTCTTTTATTTCCCGATAATTTAGCGTGTCAATCGTATTAATAAAAATATTATCTACCAAATTCAAACCTAATCCTTCAACTGTTTGCCTAAAATTCCCCTTAAAATTGATTGTATCAGCAATATGGAAATATACATTTTTAACTCTTGTCTCTTTGAATTTTACAGGAACCATAGAATCTTTGTACATATCCGATTTCACTAATCGATCTGTAAAACGAACGCCCAAGGTTACACTTTTCGTGGAATATGTTGTATCGGCAATAAAATTAATGTGAGAACTACTAAAACCATACAGTTTGTTATCGCGCATGTGTTTAGCAACTTTATTTCGATGGTCATTTAAAAGATCTTTATCAAAAGGCTTTCCTTCCAGATTATCATCATTGTGCAATTCTAAGTAGTAAGAATATGCTTGGCTTACGTCATAATTATCGGATAAAACATAAATTGAGTCAATAACATATTGAGGACCACTGAAAATTGAATAGGTAACAATTGCTTTTCGATTTTTTTTATATTTAACAGCCCCCTCAACCTTACCATAATAATAGCCTTTATTCTTTAGAAAAATAGCTAGCTGATCCAATGTCTTATTATAAGGTATAGAATCAAATACGATTGGTTTTTCTCCAATTTTGTATTTAAACCATTCTCTGAAAAACATTTTGGTGTTTACTGTGTCCTTTAAAATGACCGTTTTTTCTGTATAAAGCTCTTTACCTTTTGATCGTGCTTTGGCTATTCGCTTTTTATTAATACGTTCTTGTTTTGAAAGGCGTTTATTGTTCTCTTCTCTTAATTTTAGATTTTTTTCAAATCGCTTGTTTGCAACATTTGTAGAATCAACTCTATTAAAAGCCCAAAGTTTCATTTTAAAACCCAATGTCTTAAAATTGGCTTTTTGTCGGATGATTTCACTCACATCATCTTTGTTAACACCTTGATCTACAAGAGTAATCTTATTTTTCTTTAAAAGATATTTATTTTGTGGGACATATTTAGTTTGCTTACAAGCAACTAGAAATGCTCCTAAAATCAAAAGAATATATGTAAGTTTGAGTGCTCTTTTCATAACTGTGAGCAACAAAAATAATAATATTGGTCAAGTGTCAGGAATTTCTAAGAATAAGATTAAGTGGATTCGTTCATTACAGCTGAAGAAAAATCGCGAAACTGAAGGATTATTCCTTGTTGAAGGAGAAAAGATGGTTCAAGAAGCAATGATTTATTGTAAAAATCAAATTCAATATATTGCTTATACGGATTCATTTGTTTCTGAGCATCTTGCAGATTTTGATCATCAACTTGTAAGTGAAAAAGAACTTGAAATGATATCAAGTTTAAAAACTCCAAATAAAGCGTTAGCTGTAGTTCAAATTGTCAAATCTAGACCTTCAATAGAAAATCAGTTGGTATTGGCATTGGATGATATTCAAGATCCTGGAAACATGGGTACAATTCTTAGGATTGCGGATTGGTATGGGATCCAAACCATTTTTTGTTCTAAAAACACAGTTGATTGCTATAATCCAAAAGTTGTTCAAGCAAGTATGGGTGCTATTTTCAGAATTCAACTAAGCTATGTTGATTTAACAAAATGGCTAAAAGCTTGTAAATCGACTATTTACGGAGCCTTACTTGAAGGAGAGAATATCTACACAAAAGAAACACTTTCAAATGGTGTCTTGTTAATGGGCAATGAAGGCAAAGGAATTTCTAAAGAGAATATTGAATACATAAATGAGGCGATTTCAATTCCGCGATTTGGAAAAGCAGAATCGTTAAATGTAAGCGTTGCAACAGGAATTATTGTTTCAGAATTTGTTCGACGTCAATCCACCAACTAAGTATATTCCTGTATTTTAAAAGATTAGAGATCGTTTACTATCAAAACCTTCCTACTTCGCATTAGATTTGATTTAGCTTATTGTTAATTCAAACCCAAACGAATGCGTTCTTATTCTTTATTCTTTTCCATCTGCCTTAGCTTTAGCCTTTCGGCACAATTGATTCCCTCTTCACGTAAAACAGATTGGTCAGTAGCCGGAATTAAAGACACAACAACGCTGAACTTTATTACGTATGACGCACATCAAATTGGACTACTTTCAGATGGCCTTACACCCAATGATAGTGCGCTAAACGCTTTCTTTTTACTCCATCAAAATGAGGCAATTCGATTATATTTTCCTTCTGGCAACTATTTGTTTCATCAAGCAATTAATTTACCCAGCAATACTATCATTAAAGGAGATGGAGCCGAAAACACCACCTTTACAATTCAACACGGAAATAGTGGTCATGGAATTTTGATTCACGGACAAGCTACTTCAGACACAACAAAACTTATTCAAATTGGTCAATTCAATGATTCAATAATTACAGTGTATAATTCCTCCAACTTTCAACCCAATGATTGGATTCAATTAATTCAAAACGATAGTCAACTTATCACCTCGAGTTGGGCTGCAAATTCCGTAGGACAAATTATTCAAATTGAATCTGTTGACGGGGACCAAATTAAACTTAAATCAAGGCTTCGATTAACATATTCTTTGACAGTCAATCCATTCATCAAACGAATTCTACCTGCTACAAATGTGGGTATCGAATGCCTGAAAATCGAACGAATAGACAATACTGCCCCAGAACAAGCAAGTAATGTTCATTTTAGTTATGCCGTAAATTCGTGGGTTTCAGGAATTGAATCAAGCAATACAACATTTGCACACATTGAAGCTGAATACTCGAGTAATTTGGCAATGAATCGTTGTTATATTCATGATGCATTTGGCTATGGTGACGGAGGAAGAGCATACGGTATAATGTTACATTTCACAACAAATGAATGTTTAATTGAAGACAATGTTTTCAAGCATTTGCGTCATTCAATGATTTTACAAGCTGGCGCAAATTGCAATGTTTTCGCATATAACTATTCGAAAGAACCCTATTGGACAGAAGTAAATCCTCTTTTACCAAGCAATTCGTCAGGTGATATGGTGTTACATGGGAATTATCCGTATTTGAATTTGTTTGAACAAAACATTGGTCAGAACATTGTAATCGACAACTCGCATGGTGCGAATGGACCTTTCAATACTTTTTTCAGAAATCGAGCAGAAAGTTTTGGAGTATTCTTTAGCGATGCCTCTTCCCCTTCTCAAAATATCATCGCTACTGAAATTCCAAATACAGGATTTCCATACAGCGTTGTCAATTACACGATTTTAGGAACTGATCATTTGCTTCTTGGGAACAACAATAAAGGAACAATTGTGCCAGCTGGAACTGATATTATTCCAGAATATTCACTGTTCTATGTAGATAATCCAAATTATGTTCAACCAGTGTATTTTGCGGGTATTGGATCGCCAAACCTTCTCAATAGCAACTCTAATCCAGCTGAAAATAGATTCATTAACAATTCGATTTTTAGCACAAGTTGCGGTAACACAGACTTAGGTTTAAGCGAAGAAGAACAAACCATCAAACTATCACCAAATCCATTCTCTTCGAGTTTATATATTGATTCGGATAGTCAATTGGAGAAAATAGAAATTTTTAATTGTATGGGTGAACGCATCTATTCCAAATCGAACTTACCACTTAACGAATCTATCAATACTGGCGATTGGCAAAACGGAATTTATTTTATTAAAATTCTTCAAACCGATGGAAGAAGCTCTTCACAAAAATTGATTAAAATGCATTAGAACCAGCTCGAAATCTTTATTTTTATAAAAACAGCCTATTTAAGAACGGTTATTTAATCGATGAGATGGTTTTGCAATTAGAAAAAAAGAAGCATGAGTGCAGAAAATTATATTGAAATTAACAGAAGAACGTGGAACGAAAAAACTGCTGTTCACTTTGAATCCGACTTTTACAATGTCAAGGAATTTATTGCTGGTGGAAACTCGCTAAACTCTATAGAACTTGATTTACTTGGAGATATTAGCGGTAAAAAAATACTTCACCTACAATGTCATTTTGGTCAAGATACAATTTCACTAGCGCGATTAGGTGCAAATGTTACAGGTGTTGATTTATCGGATAAAGCAATTGAAAAAGCCGAGGAATTAGCGGAATCTTGCCGTGTAAATGCAACCTTTATCTGTTGTGATATTTATGAACTTGAAAACTATTTGGACGAAAAGTTTGATATTGTATTCACTTCATACGGAACAATCGGATGGTTACCAGATATTAAAAAATGGGCAAAAATTGTTTCACATTATCTGAAACCGCAAGGGAAATTTGTATTCGCAGAATTCCATCCAGTTGTGTGGATGTTCGACGATGACTTTACAGAAATACGTTATAATTATTTCAATGATGCGCCAATTTTAGAAATTGAAAATGGCACATACGCTGAAAAAGAGGCTGATTTAACACAAGAATTTTGTTGTTGGAATCATGGTTTGGCAGATGTCTTTCAATCACTAATAAATGAAGATTTGAGAATAGATCAATTTCATGAATTTGATTATTCCCCCTACAACTGCTTTAATAAAACGACTCAAATTGCTGAGAAAAAATACCAACTTCAACCCTTTGGCAATAAAATACCAATGGTCTATTCTTTGAGTGCAACCAAAGTTTAAAATCCAACGTCTCTTTTCTGAAACATACAGAAGTTTAACGACTTTTTTTATGTTTTTAAAGCAAAGATGCGTAATTTAGCGCTCTCCTTATTTACTTTTTTAGTATTAATTAGTACAAACAAAATTGTATGTTAAACAAATTAAAATTAAATAGTACGATAGCAATAGCTGCACTATTTATGTTATTCACAGGTTCGCTTTTCGGACAAAGTAAATTTGAATTGACTTCAGATTGGAAATTAATCCAATCAAAAAATGATGTAAATTTTTATGTTAAACGTGCTGAATGTAAAATTGAAGGATTAGAGAAACCTTTGGTATACACATTTATGAAAGTAGAAAACCTTTCATCATCTGAAAAAAACTTAACGTATAACTTCGGACTTCAATACGCTGAAGGATGCAGTGGTTGTGAGGAAGGTTATGAGTTTTATTATTCATTGAAAGTTCCTGCAAATTCTATTGTTGAAGGCGATTGTTCTTTCAAAACAAAAGAATTAGTTCGCTTAATTTACAATCCTAATTTAGCTGGTGGTTGGAAATTTGAGCAACCAGTTATTAAAAATTTAATCGTTGAATAAGAAAGCCATGAAAAAAATATTCGCTACACTATTTTTAGGTCTGACATTCAACGGATTCGTGAATGCTCAATCTACATGTACTATTACGATAACACCAATGGATACAACTGTTTGTATCGGTGATTCTGTATTGATTACTTCTGTATCAAACTTATTAAACGCTGGTCAGTCATTTAACTTCAACAGTGCAAGTATTCCTGCTGGTTGGTCTGCTGCTGGTGGAACAAGTTTCTCAACACCATGTGGATCAAACCCAACGAATACACCTTATTACTGGGCGTCTTCAGCTGGATCTGGAACTCCTGGTATTACAAGTGCCTCTTACGATGTTTTTTGTGGAGGGGTCCTTTCGTTCGACATGGTATTTGCGGTGCAAGGTGGTTCAACTCCTTGTGAAGGGCCTGATTTAGCAAATGAAGGTGTTTCGCTTCAATATTCATTAGACGGCGGTGCAACTTGGATTGATATCGTATATTATTCTCCAGGTGGATTTGAGCTACCAACAAACCCAAATACGTCAACGAGCATTGTTGGTTCAGGGCAATCAACACCTTATACTTCTTGGAGTACATTTTCAGTTCCTATACCACTTGCTGCTCAAACAACCGCAACAGCTTTTAGATGGATTCAATCGAATTCTTCTGGATCATGTTGTGATAACTGGGGTATTGAGAATATTGTCATTAATGCAACTGGTGCGCCTTGTGGATCAACAACTGTTGTCAATTGGTCCAATGGTTTAACAGATACAGATTCTTTCTGGGCGGTTCCAACTGGCGACACAACATTCCAAGCAATGGTTTATGATACTTTAGGAAATTACCAATGTACATCTCAAATTGTTACTATTAGT
>JBDKHH010000267.1:0-3015 GCA_039797785.1 Bacteroidota bacterium
ATATTTCCGCTGATTTCGTTGCCATGGATATTCGTCAGGCCATGTACGATTTAGGTACGATTACAGGTGATATTTCTACCGATGATCTGCTAGGGAATATTTTCTCCAAGTTTTGTATTGGAAAATAGGTAATATCCATTACAACCTCGATAAAACCACTATTCAAATTTGACTAAATGTATAAGTCTTTAATTTATTTCATTTTTATTTTTGCAATTTGCTTTTCTTGTAAAGAAGACAACGACACTGTCAAATTATACCAACAACAATTGATTGATCCTGTTAATGGCACTGAAAAAGATGTTCGCAAATTATCTTTTACGGCTAATGAAAAGGATAATGGTAGCATTAAAGAGGTTGTTAAATTTATGCATGAAAATGTAAAAGAAAGATGTGTCAAGGGAATAAAAGAAGGATATTTTGATGTTTTTATTGTTGATACACTTAACAAGATATATGTTGCTCATTGCTCCAAAGACGATTGTACTTATATAACTTATTTTCAACAGCGCGTTGGAATGTTTTTAATGATAGAGCATGATTTTGATAATTATGATTGTTATTATCAAGTCTATAACTCCAAGGTAAATAAGAAATTAATTGTTGACTTAATATCACTTTGTAAAAAGAAATATTATAACTTTTATGATATTCAGAATAGGTCAATCAATAGACTTAATTGAAGGGGAAAGTGTTGAATTAACTTTTATCGTTGAATGGAAGCTAAAATTTAAATTTAATGATTCCTATAACCAACGTATTTATTCTTAGATTCATTGTTGTACCGACCAGCTCACTTTGGAAAAAGGCAAAATCATTTTATCGACATTGTGAAAGAAACATTTCATTTTTTGCGTTTTATCCATTTTTGCGATTTCCTCTTTTGAAATGTAAAAGTGAACAGTAGCTCTGATTGGAGTGTTTTTTCCATTTTGTACATATTTACCGTACATCAATTTTTCAAACGTTGTTTTAGAAGGTGCTATACTTGAGCCTACTTTCAGCCATGTTGCTAATTCTGGAAGTTGTGTCGACAATGTAGAATCAATAAAAAAGGTGATATCAATAATTACATCGTGCTTTTTCAATTGGCTGGTAGGTATTTCAAACAAATCCAGGAATTCGCCCTTTGATTCTTTTGCTGGAATGGTTCGATAATTCAATTTTTTGGGTGGTTTTGTTCTATGCGTAATTAAATGATTCTGTTCAACAACATAATGATTGAACATGCGCATATACGCCGCTTGTTTCAATAGAAGTTTAGACTGTTTTGCATTAGTTATTTTGATTGGAGTCAATGAAGGTGTTAATTTATACAGTTGACCTTCTAAAAAAGCGGTGTTTCCAATTAAAAGATCTCGAACCATAATGTTTTGACCTTTAAAGATAAGAGCGCGTTTCTCCCGTTTTTTAAACGTTATTTCGTTACCTAAAAAAGTATGATGATTCGGCACGTTTACTTTGTAATTTAATCTCAGGAAATTCATTAAAGTTGGTGCAATATCGAGATGTGAAACCCAATAAGGTATTTTTTTAGGATGTTTTAGAAGTGGAGAATAGATGAGAATGGGAACATGGTATTTACTCATGGCGTTTTCATACAGAATCGTTGAACCATGATCTCCAGTAATTATAAAAATTGTGTTTTCATAATCAGGTGTTTTCTTTATTTCTTCAAAAAATTGCTTTAAACTTTCATCCGTGTAATGGAAAGCACCGAGTTCAGCTGTTTTTCCCTTTAAGTAGGTCGTCCATTTTGAAGAGGCTGTTTTTTTCAATTGCTGTTGAACAAACTTGGTGTGTTTGATTTTATCAGGGTAATTGAACGGCTCATGTGTTGAAAGGGTCAGCAATATGTCAAAAGAAGATTTTCTTTCATATTTACCCGTCTGAATACGCTCTTGCTTTTCTTTTAAGAATTCTCTAAAAACGATGTGGTCTGGGTAACCCCAATAATCCTTTAATGCTTCCTTTTCTTGTTTATTTACACCATTATAGTTGTTGCTTAAATAATCCACATTGTTGTAGCGAACAAAGCGATCCATTTGGTTAAAGCTCAACTCTAAACCGCAATAGTAACTTGAATAATACTCTGATTTAGTCATGTTTACTATTCCAACATGTTCTGGATACTCTTCCTCTTGAAAGAAAGTGTGTTCATCGGAATGAGGTAAAGATGCTAAAATTGCCGGTAGAACATGGTGCGTTCGATGAGCTGTACTTAAACCATTCGGGAAATACAAACTTTTCGTTGAAAGCGAATCTAAAAAAGGCATGACCTTGCCCGTTTTTGCCGAATATTCTCCAACTAAACTCGTAGATAAACTTTCAACAATAATGATACAAATATTGGGCGCCTTGCCTGATGGGTTTATTTTGAAATAGGGTGTTAAATCAGACGTGTTTTTCCATTCTTTGGTCAGTAAATCAAATGGATTCAACTCTTTTTTACCTAGAAACAAGGGATCTAAATTCTTAAACGAAGCTGGATTCACATCACTTGCCGAGTTTAGATCTTTATCATACGTATAAAGCGAATGAATAAAGTAATACGATTTATTCGTGCTGTAAACGTTTGGTACATCTAAATCTTGACGAATTAAAAGGAATACTCCTGAAATACCACTGCAAATAATAATGAGTTGGAACAACCTTTTTTGAATCCAAGACCTATGATAAAGCCACTTGTAAAAGCCAATGATGGAAACAATAAGGGCAACAAACCATAAAATTTTTGACCATGAAATATTGTCCTCGAATGCCATCAATTCTATGAGTTGATCAACACTGAACATTAAAATCATATTCGATAACAAACTGGAAGAAGATAGAAAATAATTATCCAAGAAATAGGTCAATACAATTGCAAGAACGATTGCGATCCATTTAAATATATGTCTAGGAAATCGTTGAAAAGGAATTGTTAACGTATCAAGTATCTGCGCGAAAAGAACAATTAAAAAACTCCATCCCAAGTCATAAAGCGTCCCAACAAGAAAATCGGACAGGCTAGGT
>JBDKHH010000268.1:0-7966 GCA_039797785.1 Bacteroidota bacterium
AATACCAACAATTCGTTCCAAAAAGCAGAAACGTAAATATCCAATAACTAATGGTATCGCTGATTTTATAGGAACGGAAAAAAGCGAGTAAAAACCGCAGTCCAACAAAGAAATAGACCAAATGTGAAAAGGCAATTCCCCATTGAAAAGGTGCGGAATAACCATCAACCGGAAAACCAAAAACCCATGCAACAAGCATACTCAGGAAGAAAAAAGGCGCATACAAAATGCTTAATCCAGGAAATGTTTTGTTGACCGATTTTCCATTCTTTTGTTCAATGCGAAAGTCTTTGAATTGCGATCGATCTTCAGGATAGTACGTTTGCTCTACCTCATCAATAAAGGAATAACTCGCATCGTTATAGATAAAAAGCGCCGGTAAATAAGCATAATAGGCTTTCGCGTCTCCATTGATCGAACGGCCATATCTTCCATCTAAATCGCGCACGGTGAACATTCCAACCAACACAAAGCTGATTCCAATAATCCAAAAAAGTGACTTTTTAATGCGCATTTCAAGGGCCAAGTTAACAAATCTCTCGTAAACTATTTGCTATTCGCTGATTGTCATGCATTGAAATTAATTCACAAAATAACCCTACATTTGGCAAGCAATTATGAAGTTGAACAAATTATCCATTATTATTCCAGCCTTTAACGAGGCGAAGACCATCAAAGCAGTATTGACAAATGTTGCTGAGTTGGAATTGATTCAAGGAATTGAGAAGGAAATAATTGTTGTAAATGATTGTTCAACTGATGCAACTTCAAGTGAAATTGAAGCCTTCATTACTGAATTTCCAACCGCCACGGTAAAATCATTTCACCAAGCAATTAACCAAGGAAAAGGTGCTGCGATTCACAAGGGAATTGAATTAGCAACTGGCGATTACATTGTCATTCAAGATGCTGATTTAGAATTAAATCCAGCTGATATCAACGTTTTGTTGGAAGGTTTAATCACAGGAAATGCAGCTGTTGTTTACGGTTCACGTTTTTTGCGCAAAGATCATCAAAACACGAATTTTGTTTGGCACATCATGGGAAATGGTTTTCTAACCAAACTTTCGAATGTGTTTACAGGTTTCAAATTGACCGACATGATGACCTGTTACAAATTGGTTCCTGCTGATTTATTGAAAGGAATGAAATTACAAGAAAATCGCTTTGGTTTTGAACCAGAAGTAACCTTGAAACTTTCTAAAGTCAAAGGATTAAGTATTCAAGAAGTGCCAATTTCATATATCGCCCGTAACAAGGAAGAAGGAAAGAAAATCAGTTCCAAAGACGGAATGCGCGTGATTTATTGCATAGTGAAATACGCTTTATTCCGATCAAAATAACAGTATTTTTTACTTTTTTGTATTCACATTGAATCCTAATCCAGCCGAGAATATCAATTCATCCGCTCTTAAAGAACCTCCGTTTAAACCATACGCTTTAGAATTGACGTACGTCAAATTGGCGAAAAAGTGAAAATATTTCCACACATAAAAGGTCGATCCAGCTGTTACAGCAAATGAAGGACATACAGAAATCTTTGGAGAAATTGCACTAAAACGTAACAATGAAATCCCAGGCTGGAAGCCAACATAATTGTCCCAATTTTTCAAGTTCCAATGGTAAAACGCTCCAAAATACGTTCTAGAAGCACTTCTCAATAGTACATCTGTTGGTTTTAGAGCAGCTCCATCTATGTACCAATAGGTATCTCCTCTTAAACTGATATTTTTATCGGTGTGATATTCCAAAAAGCCTGATAAATAAATCGTGTTTACTGTTCTATTCAACATTTTTCCAGGAGCAATTGTCGCAGATGCTTTTAACAATCCCGGACGAATATAAATTTCCTCTTGTGCAACCGAATGAAGTGAAATCAAGATGGCTACAATGCATCCAATCGTTCTTACCATAAGTCAGCTATTTTATAGTTGATACCAACATGAAACAATAAATGTCCTTCTAAACTTGCTCCTTTTTCCTGATGAAATTCAACTTCACCATTGTGTAAATCAGCATGAACATCACTTCCAAGGTGAATCATGTATTGAGAAACTACCGATAAATCAAGTCGTTGGGCCAAGTTGAAATGTACGCCAAGTCCACCTTGTACAGCAGAACTCCAACGTTCCGTAAAATTCGCCGAATTTGAATTATCCACTAAACGCGTATAATCGAAACAATGTCCACCCAACACATACGGACGAACTTTTGGCGTTAAATTTTTCATTGGATAGTAAATTACACTCCAACCAATATGATAATCGGTGCGATGCGCAAAATCTTCAATATCACCAGTGATGTAATCGAAAAACCAGTCTGAATTCACACGATCTGCAAATTGTAAGCGAAACTGGCCACCAAGTCCCATTCCTGAATTTCCAAATTCACCGTGATTAAATGTACTCAAGGTTGTTCTTCCTCCGACACTTATAATTCCGCCTTGGGAGTTTTTTTGATTGAGTGGTTGTGCGAATGTGAAGCTGCACAGCATCAGCATTGCGGCCATTAGTAGTTTCATAGAGATTGATTTTCGTATTTTCTAGTTCAACGCGAAATTAGTACAATTAGTATGACTAGATACAACTTGTTAAAAATTTGACATAAAGTCTACCACCGCTCAGCGCAAAAAAAAATGCAACACCAAAGGCATTGCATTTTCAACTCTATTAAAAAGTGCTTATGCACCAAATTTTTCGATAACTGCTGTTGTTACTCCAGTACTAGAGAAACCACCATCGTGGAATAAGTTCTGCATTGTCACATAACGTGTTAAATCAGAGAACATAGCAATACAGTAATCAGCACAAGCAGATGCATCCGCATTTCCAAGTGGTGACATGTTTTCAGCAAATGAAATAAATTCGCTAAATCCTTTCACTCCGCTTCCTGCTGTTGTCATTGTTGGTGATTGAGAAATTGTGTTTACACGTACTTTATTCTCAACTCCATAATGATAACCAAAACTACGAGCAATTGACTCCAAATATGCTTTATTGTCTGCCATATCGTTGTAATCAGGGAACGTTCGTTGTGCAGCGATGTATGTTAACGCGACAATTGAACCCCAATCGTTTACTGCATCCAATTTCTTCGCAACTTGCATTACTTTATGAAACGACAAAGCAGAAACATCTAATCCTTTTTGCGTATAATCATAGTTTTGATCTGTATAGTGATTTCCTTTACGGACGTTTACAGACATACCAATTGAGTGAAGAATAAAGTCGATTTTACCTCCCAAAATCTCCATAGATTCTGAAATTAATTTCTCTAAATCTTCAACACTTGTAGCATCGGCAGGAATAATTTTAGAACCTGTTTTCTCAGCTAGCTCATTAATTTCACCCATACGCATTGCGATTGGTGCGTTCGTTAGAACAAATTGTGCTCCTTGCTCATGTGCTTTCTCAGCCACGTGCCAAGCAATAGATTGACTATTCAATGCTCCGAAAATGATTCCTCTTTTTCCTTTCAATAAATTATTTGCCATGTTCGTTTTATTTGGGACAAAGATAATAGAATTCAACTAAGCAGAATTGATACTTGTCGTAAATAATTAACAAGTGAGCGTTTCAAAATCATTTTTGAATGACTAATTTTGCCCTGAATATCAAATCTTAAGAACTTGAAAAAAATCTTTCGCAGTAAATGGTTTAAAATTCCATTCTACACGTTTTTAGTGGGTTTTGCTTTAATTGGATTCTTTTTAACAGCATCATATGTAGCCATTAAATTCCGCTTAACGGATGACGGTGGAACCATTGATGCGAACAATCGATATTTTGATCAAAACAAGGATAAATACAATCAATCTTTTAAAAAAGATACAACTACAGTTGAATACAAAGAGTATGAAGCGCTTCATCGTATTCTTATTCTCAATAAATATTACCCAAAAAATGCTCAGTACATTTTGCATGCTTTCAATAAAAACCACAATGAAATTGAAGTATTACGCATGTTAGATGCAGTTGATATCAACTTAAAAGGCAACAAACAATACCAAAAAGAAGTCAACAAATACTTTTATGCTAAGCGTCACCGCAAACTGAAATACAAACATGAAAGTGTCTATGAATGGATGAACATTGCTGAATGGCAAACCTTCAAAGAAGCTGTCGTAAAAGACAAAGCAATCATCGATTCTGTTGCGAATCAAACAGGAGTTGAATCACGTTTAATTGTTTCATGTTTAGTTGGAGAACAAATTCGTTTGTTTAATTCGAATCGTGAAGCCTATAAACAATGGATTGGTCCATTAAAAGTGTTGTCCGTTGAATCGCAATTTTCGTTTGGTGTAACTGGAATTAAAGAACACACGGCAAAACGCATTGAAGCCTTGTTGAAAGATAAAAACAGTGAATACTATTTAGGTGAACAATACGAACACCTACTTGATTTTCAAACTGCTGATACGGCGAAAGAACGCATGGATCGTTTGACATCTTTCCGAAATCATTATTATTCGTACATGTACGCGGCAGTTTTCTTGAAACAAGTGAAACATCAATGGGAACGCGCTGGCTATCCTATTGATAATCGTCCAGAGATTTTGGCAACGTTGTTTAATGTTGGTTTTCCTCAATCTGTTCCGAAGAAAAATCCAAAAGTTGGTGGATCAACCATAAAAATTTACGAAAAACCGTATTCTTTTGGCGCAATTGCGTTTCAGTTTTATTATTCGGGAGATTTGTATGATGTTTTCCCGTTTAAACCTAAAAAATTCGATTGGAATGAAGCTTCTTAAACGATTGATGCTTTCTTGTTTTAGCTTGATTACTGTGTTGAACGCTTCAGCACAGGTAAGTCCTGCTTTAACTACTGATACGATAAAAATTAAGGTTGATTCAATTCGCGTGAATTTGGATACGGTAATTGTTCCTGTTTACGAATGGAAAAACTTAGCAGATGGCATTGATTTGTGTGAACCTTCTGCTCCTCGCCTTTCAATTCTTGGTGATTCGAAACTAACGATTGTTAAAATCAACCCAAACAAATTTGATTTTGAGCTGCTAACGGCAACGCAATACGGAAAGATTTCGCGTCCAGTAAACGAATGGGCAGATAGTTTTAATTTGAATGTTGTAATCAATGCTGGAATGTATGAATTATCCAACGGCTTGATTAACCGTGGTTACATGAAAAGTTACGACCACCACAACAATGCATCTTTCAATCCGAATTACAACTCGATGATTGCGCTAAATCCGAAAGATACAACAGAAACAAAATTCACCATCATGGATTTAAAGTGCGATACGTGGGAACAAGTGAAATCCGATTATCACTGTTATTCGCAAGGAATGCGCATGATCGATTGCAATGGAGAAGCTTTGAGTTGGAACAAGCGCAATCAATCCTGCAGTATGCTTATCGCAGCCAAAGATGCACAAGGAAATATTTACTACATTTTTAGTCGTTCACCCTACACACACAATCAAATGATTGGTTTTATGATGGAATTTCCGTTTGAATTGACGAATGCCATTTATTTGGAAGGCGGACCAGAAACAAGTTTGTATGTGAAAGTTGGCGACACAGTAATCGAACGCGTCGGCTCGTATGTTTCTCAAACCTATCCGCGCGACGACAACGATCATTTTTGGCCATTACCAAATGTAATTGGCTTACGTGTAAAGCAATAAAGGCAAGCATTTCAAGTACATAGGTAACAATTGTTACATCCGATTTTGTTTAATAGATTCATCTTGCAGAACAATTCAAATGCTTGAACTATGCAAAAACACTTTCAAATCCTCATCATTGGGGGCGGAAGCGGCGGAATTATGACTGCAGCGAATCTTCTTCAAAAAAACAAAGACTTAAAAATAGGAATCGTAGAACCTGCGGAATTTCACTATTATCAAGCTGCTTGGACGTTAGTTGGAGCAAATGCCTTTGATTTCGATAAATCACGCAAACCAATGGCGGATGTGATGCCTCAAGGAGTTGATTGGATTAAAGATTATGCAACTGGTTTTAAATCAGAAGAAAATAAGATTACAACAAAAAATTCAGGTGAATTAAGTTATGATTTCTTGGTTGTTTCACCAGGCTTAATTATGGCTCCTGAGTTAATAGAAGGTTTGCCCGAAGCGTTGGAAAAAGGAATTGCCGTAAGCAATTACGTTGACCCGAAGAAAACATGGAATGCAATTAAAAACTTTAAAGGAGGAAATGCTGTTTTTACACAGCCAACGACGCCAATTAAATGTGGTGGAGCGCCTCAAAAAATCGCTTATCTAGCGGCAGATTATTTCCGTAAAACGAAATTGGCTTCTAAAACAAACTTGATTTTGGCAATGCCAGGTTCCGTTATCTTCGGAGTTCCTGAAATCCGCAAAACATTAGAGGAAGTAATCGCACGCTACGATATTAAATTCAAACCAAGTTATGCGCCTGTAAAAATTGATTGCGAAAACAAAACAATTCGCTTCAAGCATACGGCACCATTAGAAAACCAATGTGTCATCAACACAGATCCAAGTATTGGTGAAAAAGATTGGGGTGATTCATTCATTGAAATTCCTTTTGATTTATTGCACATTGCACCGCCACAAACGGCTCCAAAATTCATGCTTGAATCTGATTTAATGAACGAAGCAGGTTGGATGGATGTTGATATCAACACCTTGCAACACAAGAAATATAAAAACATCTTTGGAATTGGTGATGTAGCAGCTTTACCAACAGCAAAAACAGGCGCTGCCATTCGCAAACAAGTTCCAGTTGTTGTCGGAAATATTCAGTATTTAATGCAACATGATCGTTTAGGTGATAAAATATATGATGGTTACTCATCTTGTCCACTCGTAACAGGTTATGGCAAAATGGTATTGGCTGAATTCAATTACAAAAATGAATTTACACCAGATCCAAAATTGAAACAAATGCTTGTCTTTAACAGCGACAAGGAACACTGGAGACTATGGATGTTGAAAAAACACATTCTCCCGAATCTTTACTGGAACAAAATGTTAAAAGGAAAAGAAGTATAATAAGTTAACAACAAGAAAGGCTAGAATAATTTCTAGCCTTTCTTTTATTTCGATAACCACTTGCCGAGTAACTTTCGAAGCAAGGGAAGCATTACACATACCATCATCGGTACAAGAATGAGCGTCATGAATAACGAACGTAATGGAATTGGCATATCTTTTAATTGCGATCCTAAAGCAAATTGAAGTAATGTAATCATTGGGTAAATAGCAATCCATACCATGATTGCAAATTTCCATTTTGGTGGTTGTTTCATCTGTTGTTTGTGTGTTTTTAACTCGTGTTTGTAATTGAATCTTTAATCGATTGTGAGTGTCATGCCATCAAAGGCAGCGAATACGTTGGCTGGTAATAATTTTTGAATTTCTTCTTGTGTCCCAAATTGGTGGGAAATATGCGTTAAATAGGCAGTTTCTGGTTTCACATCTGCTATGAAAGCCAATGCCTCTTCTAAATTAAAGTGCGAAATATGTGGTGATTGATGCAAAGCATTTACGATTAACACTTTCGTTCCTCTAACTTTATCTACCTCTTCTGGAGCAATCGTTTTGGCATCAGTGATATAGGTAAAATCGCCAATTCGAAAGCCAAAAACAGGCATTTTGTAATGATACACTTCGATTGGTGTAACTTCCAACCCATCCGCTAAAGTGAAGACTTTATTTTCAATGCGATTAATGTTAACGGAAGGAACTCCTGGGTAACGCTCAGCCGAAAAAACATAATGAAACTCTTGGTGCAAGGCTTTTTCAACCCGAAATGAGCAATAGACTTCCATATCACGTTTTTCCTTGTAATTAAAAGCGCGCACGTCATCCAATCCAGCTAAATGATCTTTGTGTTCGTGTGTAAATAAAATGGCAGACAAGGTTTTCACATCTTCGCGCAACATTTGCTGACGAAAATCAGGTCCTGCATCCACTACATAATTCTGTTCATTGTGCGAAATCATTATGGAACTGCG
>JBDKHH010000269.1:0-3146 GCA_039797785.1 Bacteroidota bacterium
GCATTCAGCATTGGTTCATCCGCTTTGTTACCCGAATAAGCAACTACTTGCTGATCATTCGACAAACCATTCATGCGCATAGGTTTCAGTAACACCAAGCCTTGCAAGGTGCGTAAACGGGAAAGTGCAACATACGCTTGTCCCGGTGCGAACACATCCGAAACATCTAAAACGGCTTTGTCAAATGTTAAACCTTGACTTTTATGAACTGTAATTGCCCACGCCAATTTCAAGGGATAATGCACAAAGGTTCCCATCACGGTTTCCTCAATTTCTCCTGTTTTGTCATTTAAGGTATAGCGGATATTGCTCCATTCATATTTTTCAACGACAATACTTCTATTCTCTTCTGGAAAATAAACACTGATTTCGGCCGAACTCAAGGAATCGATGCGACCCATTTTTCCGTTGTAGAAATTTTTATCGAAGGAAATATCGTTTTTGATGAACATGACTTGTGCACCAACCTTCAATTCCATGTCTTTTTCGATTGGAAACAAATGTGGTGGAAATTCTCCTGTTACTTCAGCTGAATAAATAAATGATTTGTTTTTTAAAGAACTCAAAGCTTTGGCATTCATCTCATCCGCCTTCGAATTGTGCGTTGTCAAGGTAATGTATCCTTCTTCTTTGAGAGCATCAAAATCGGGTTGCACAAATTGATTCAAGACTTTCACATCTTCTTCAGTAATGCGGTTATCGCGTAAATGATTTAATACCGAAATAAATGTATCATCTTGTTGGCGATAAATCTTTGAAAGCTCAATGTATAATGGCTTTTGTTCTTGTAAAACGCGTGCATTGAAGAAGAAAATTCCGCCATAATATTTATGTAAAACACTCCATTCTTCCGGTTTTACCACCGGCGGAAGTTGCAATAAATCTCCAATAAACAAAACTTGAACTCCTCCAAAAGGTTCGTTCGTTCTACGCACATTGCGCAAAGTCCAATCCATTGCATCCAATAAATCGGCACGCAACATACTCACCTCATCAATGATTAACAATTCTAGATTACGCATCATGTTTTGGCGTTGCTTGTTCATTGCGAAATGACGCATCAAACTATCTTTTGTTTCTAGTTTAACTGCATTTGTAAATTGTGGGGCTACTCCAAATTCAGGAACAAATCCTGCAAATGGCAATTGAAAGAAGGAATGAATAGTTACACCGCCTGCGTTCAGCGCTGCGATTCCTGTTGGAGCAACGATAACGGCATTCTTGTAAGTGCTTGATATTATTTTCTTTAATAAGGTAGTTTTACCAGTTCCAGCTTTTCCTGTAAGAAAAACCGACTGATTAGTCTGGTTGATAAAGCGTTCTGTAAATTCTGCTGGATTACTAACGTCGTGTTGTGTTTTTGTCATCATTTACTTGAAGTTAACGAAAAATATCATTCGCCTCCAAATGAAAAATGAAAAGAAGTGTAAAATTTTAAAAATTAGTTCCAATTAATCATTGAACCTGAAGTAAAAGAATCTTCAAAGGTTGAGCGTAATCGATCTAATTTTGCTTTTGCGGAAGAATCACCTGAATTGGCCTTCAATTTCAATTTGTAATAAATGTCCAATGAATGACCAAACAAATCTTGTTCAAGCAAATTTTTGATGGCAGTAATTTTACCATTCACTTCAATTAAGAAATGTTCAATTTCACCAAGTTCCGTCAGTTCTGGATTTGACAAATTCTCTTTTTTGAGCAAGGCTGAATAATGTGGCAGCACCTCAACCAAGATAGAAGTAAATCTTTCTAACTCTTTGCTTAATAGCTCTTTATTGTTTTTAAAATCTTTCACGGTGGTTCTTTTGTATACACGCAATGTAACGAATAAAATGAATGCGAAAAATATATTTTCGAATATTTAACAAAGAACTACGTAGAACTACTTACTTGCGTATTTTTGCACCGTGTCAGGCATTTACATACATATTCCATTTTGCAAGCAGAAATGCACGTATTGTGATTTTCATTTCAGTACAACCTTTCATGCGTACCGTGAAGAAATGATTGCATGTATCTGCAAAGAAATTCAAGAACGTTCAAATTATTTGAGTGAAACTTCACTGAACAGCGTCTATTTTGGTGGTGGAACGCCAAGTTTGTTAAGCGAAATCGAATTGCTTCAGATTTTAAAAACCATCAAGCAACTTTTCACGCTTACAGATTCATGCGAAATTACCTTAGAAGCGAATCCAGATGATATTGATGTAGAACGTTTGAAGTATTGGAAGGAAGCTGGAATAAACCGACTTTCGATTGGACTACAATCGTTTAAGGAAAGTGATTTACAATGGATGAATCGCGCGCATTCCGTTGAAGAAGCCTTAAAATGTGTGGATTTAGCACGAAAAAGTGGAATTCTGAATATCAGTGTAGATTTGATTTATGGTTTACCAAATCTTTCGATGGAAGAATGGAAGCAGCATATTGATACAGTTTTAGCGATGGAGGTACAACATGTTTCCGCCTATTGTTTGACAATTGAAGAAAAAACCGCTTTGCATCATTTGGTAAAGTCGGAGAAAATTGTCCCAGCTGGTGAAGATGATCAGAGCGAGCAATTCATTTATTTAATCGAACGCTTAAAAGCCGCTGGTTTCAATCATTATGAGATTTCCAATTTTGGTTTACCAGGTTACGAAGCAGTTCACAATTCGAATTATTGGAAAGGTGCGCATTATTTAGGCGTTGGACCTTCAGCGCATTCGTTTGATGGAAAAAGCCGTCAATGGAATGTTTCGAATAACACTCTTTATTTAAAGAATTTTGAAGCGAACAGCTATTTTGAAATCGAACATTTATCGCCAAAAGATCGTTGGAATGAATTGCTTTTAACGGGATTACGCACATCTTACGGAGTAAAAACCGATCAACTTTTCGCCCTATTAGATCCAAGTGCAGAATTTTTCGAAACATTAAGGGAATTCAAACAAAACAATTGGTTGATTGAAGAAGACGGAACTTTATTATTAACAAGTGAAGGACGTTTGAAAGCAGATTACATTGCTTCGGAGCTTTTTGTGTAAAAATGCTTCTGTAAATCAATAAAAATAGACTTCCAACAGAATATTTCTATTTTCAATTTTCACATCTTAACACCATGTTTTAAAAGAACATCCAAATTCGTACTTTTACAGCTTCATCAT
>JBDKHH010000270.1:0-12896 GCA_039797785.1 Bacteroidota bacterium
TCAGGGTGCTTTCTTCTTTTTCTGATTTTGTTTGATATTGGTATTCCCAAGAAGCATCTGCAGGTAAACTCATCAAAATTGATTCTGTTCGACCACCAGACAAAAGACCGAATTTTGTTCCGCGGTCATTTACCAAATTAAATTCAACATATCGGCCACGACGAATGTTTCTCCATTTTACATCTTGCTCTGAAACAGGCAAATCTTTCCCTTGAAGGACCTGATTTTCATACAATGCAGCAAAATTATCGCCTAACTCAAGACAAAAGTTAAACAATTGATCTTTCGTTAAACCTGAATTATCATCTTGATGATCGAAGAAAATTCCGCCAATTCCACGCGTTTCATTGCGATGAGGAATAAAGAAATAATCATCTGCCCACACCTTAAATTTAGGATAGAAGCTTGGATTGTAATTATCACAAATGGTTTTTAACCCTAAATGGAATTCTTTCGCTTGTTGAGGTACAATATAATGAGGTGTTAAATCAATTCCACCACCAAACCAAAAGACGCCTGTGTTCAATTCGAAATAGCGAACATTCATGTGAATAATTGGCACATGTGGATTTGAAGGATGCAAGACAATCGAAACGCCGGTAGCAAAGAAATCATCACCATCCAAATTCAATTGCTTTTTCATTACCTCTGAAACAGGTCCGAAAACTTTAGAAAACGCAACACCTCCTTTTTCGATGACTGCGCCATTTTGAATGATACGGGTTTTTCCACCACCTCCTTCTTCTCTATCCCAATTATCTTGACCGAAAAGAGCTAAACCATCCACTTTTTCAAGTCGCTCACAAATTCGTCCCTGAAGTTTAGCAAACTCCTCAGCAATAAATTCCTTTGTCATTTTGACTGCTCAAGGTTGATTAATTCATAATCGATTTGCTGAAGGATGAAACTGTTCACATTCTCGTATCCACTATCAGCACTGCGTTGTTTCATGTCAAACTCGTTCATGACCATATTGTTGTTTTTCTTATTCAACAATAAATCGGCACAAAAATACAATGTAACATCGAATCCTTGAACGGCCATTTTCGTCATGTCAGCATTGTATTTTGAACGATACTTTAAATGCAATTTTTCAGTTTGCTTGTATTTATAATTCAAATCTGAAGGACTTGCGAATGTATAATGAAACTTATTCTTGTATTGCGGTTTAATTGCATCGTAATTCACCCATTCTTTCGTTCCGTAAACAAAAATATTGTCTGAATTAAATTTACCTGCAACACCGTTCAAATTATTCATAAACTTAGTAGCAAGCGACTTTTCATTCGTTGGGAAAACCAAAATTACTTTCACACCTTTTTTCATAAAAGAAGTAAAGTTCTCCACTGTAGCTTCCGTCAATTTCGGACGCGTACCAGAAAAGGATGTCGTATTAAACGTATTTCTAAAACTTTCATACATCGCCAAATCCTTTTCAGACGAAGATTTAATCAATATTATTTGTGCCGTTGAATTATTTTTTAAGGTGTATTCCGCCAAACCAGCAGTTAATGTCACATCAGACGCAACAGCCGAATAAACAACTTGATTTCCTTTTAAAACGCTTGTATTTACAGAAACAGGACATACCATTCTCGCTTTGTTTTCTTTACACCAACGTGCAACGACATCTACTTTATCAGGAAAAAGAGGTCCAAATACTAAATCCATTCCTGCAAATTCTGGTTTAGCCAAAATCTTTTTAATTGAATTCGTATCATTTCTGGTATCGTACACATACAATTGTGCTTTTAAACCAAGTCTTTCCAAAGAGTCTACAGCTAACTGAGCACCCATGTAATATTCAGTCGCTAAGTTTGTCAGATAATCGCTACTTCCCTCACCCTTTTCCAAGAAGAAAGGTAATAAAAGCGCGATTTTATAATTGCTTTGTTTCGGAAACAAAAGTGTCGAATCAACTTTTCGTACTTGAATTCGTTCAATTTCGCGCACTTTTACTTGTTCCACTTTTTCCTTTTTAACTGGAATTTTAATGGTGTCTCCTGGTTTAATTTTCGTGGACTTCAAACCGTTTAACTTCTGTAAATCCTCAACTGGAACCATGAAGCGTTTTGAAATACTATACAAGGTCTCATGATCCAAAACCACGTGATTGATAATCGTATCAGAAAAAGAAACAACATATTTAGGAGCAGAACTTACAACCGTGTCTTTAACAACTGGAGTTGAAGGCGTTTCAGTTGAGAACGTTTGAGTTTTACTCACAAAGGTTGGTTCAACACCTGGAATCGTTAATTTTTGTCCAACTTTTAATCCTGCTTCAATACCAGGATTTGCTTTGGTAATCGCTTCAACTGTTACATTGTATTTTTTTGAAATACCGTATAAGGTTTCTTTTGCAGCAACTTCGTGAATAACCGTTTTTAAAACAATTGGAATCAATAACTTTTGTCCTTCAGTAAGACCTTTTTCAGTCCCTGGATTTTGCTTAATGATTTCTTCAACACTTATGTTATATAAGTTATGAATTCCATACAAGGTATTTCCATCCTGAACGATATGAACATAATATTTCTTCCCATTTACAACTTCAGTCGTCGCATTTTCCGGTTGAGCAAAAACCCCAAACGAAACAAATGTTAAAAGTATTAAAAGCCAATTCTTCATATGATTTTTTTTATTCCCGTTAGCAAGCTATATGCCAATAAATTATTCCCATTCAATCGTTGCTGGTGGTTTCGAACTAATATCATACGTTACTCGGTTAATTCCTTTCACTTGATTGATAATACGATTCGAAATTTTCGCTAAGAATTCATATGGTAAGTGACACCAATCTGCTGTCATTCCATCTGTCGACGTTACTGCTCTCAAGGCAACTGCATTTTCATACGTTCGCTCATCTCCCATTACACCAACTGATTGAATTGGTAAGAAGATTGCTCCAGCCTGCCAAACATCGTCATACAATCCATCCTCTTTCAATCCATTGATAAAGATTGAATCTACTTCTTGCAAAATGCGCACTTTTTCAGCTGTCACTTCACCTAAGATTCGAATTCCTAATCCTGGACCTGGGAACGGGTGACGACCTAACAAAGCCTCGTCGATATTCATTGAGCGACCAATGCGTCTAACTTCATCTTTAAATAATAAACGTAAAGGTTCAACAACTTGTAATTTCATGTAATCTGGCAATCCGCCAACATTGTGGTGTGATTTAATTGTTTGAGAAGGTCCACCGTTTACCGAAACAGATTCAATTACATCTGGATAAATTGTTCCTTGCCCCAACCATTTTGCATTTTCAACCAATTTTGATTCTTCGTCAAACACTTCGATGAACACACGTCCGATTGCTTTACGTTTTAATTCTGGATCTGTTAAGCCTGACAATGCTTCATAGAATTTTGCTGATGCATCCACACCTTTCACATTCAATCCCATGTGTTTGTATGAATCCAATACTTGAGCGAATTCATTTTTACGTAACAAACCGTTATCAACGAAAATACAGTGAAGATTAGCGCCAATTGCTTTATTCAAAAGAACTGCTGCAACTGAAGAATCAACTCCACCAGACAAACCAAGGATTACTTTATCCGTTCCAATTTGCGCTTTTAATTTCGCAACTGTCTCTTCAACAAAAGAATCTGGTGTCCAATCTTGTTTACAGTGACAAACGTGAGCAATGAAATTTTTCAATAAAATTGCACCTTCCAATGAATGGTAAACTTCAGGATGGAATTGAATTCCAAATGTTTCTTCACCCTCAATTTGGTAACCTGCAACTTCTACATCACTCGTACTTGCAATAATTTTATAATTCGATGGAATCTTTTTAATTGTATCACCATGCGACATCCATACTTGAGAACCATCTGACATTCCTTTTGTCAAAATGTTTGAATGATCCACATATGACAAATGTGCACGTCCATATTCACGTGTATTTGAAGGCATTACTTCTCCACCAAAATTGTGTGACAAGTATTGCGCACCAAAACAAACACCTAACAAAGGCATTTTACCTTTAATAGCGTCTAAATTAGGTTTTGGAGAAGCTTCGTCTCTCACTGAGAAAGGACTTCCTGACAAAATAACTCCTTTAATATTAGGCGTTAATTCAGGACATTTGTTCCACGGATGAATTTCACAATAGACATTCATCTCTCTAACACGGCGCGCAATTAATTGAGTGTATTGCGAACCAAAATCAAGTATCAAAATCATTTCATGCATGGTGCAAAGATACTATGAAAATCAGAACTTGAAAGCAAAGTTTTTATTCTTAATAAACACGAATTGTTAACAAATCAAAAACGACAATTTGTCATAAAAAAAGACTTTGGAATGGTTTATGACAAAGCAGAACAAAATTTTACGAATATTTATAGCTAAAAGCTTCATTTTTTCATTAGATTTGGAACTTTTAAAAATTACAAACAACCACAAATGATAGCAGGAATTTTAAAGAAATTATTTGGTGACAAATCAGCGAAAGACCGCAAAGAATACCAACCAATCATTGACAAAGCAACTGAATTTTTCAATTCATTCAGCAACCTTACTGACGATGAATTACGCGCTAAAACTGCAAATTTTCAAGCTCAAGTTAAAGTCGCTACACAACCATTAGAAGATGAATTGGCTAGCCTTACAAAACTAGGTTCAGACGTCTCAACTCAAATCCATGAGAAAGAAGCAATTTTTGAGAAAATTGATAAACTATCAAAATCGATTGACGAAAAAATAGAAGAAGTTTTAAAAGAAATTCTTCCAGAAGCATTTGCTGTTGTTAAAGAAACTGCGAGAAGATGGGCTGAAAATGGTCAATTGACTGTTACTGCACAACAATTTGATCGTGATTTAGCTGCGAAGAAAGACGGTATTACAATCGAAGGCGATAAAGCAATCTGGCACAATGCATGGACCGCAGCAGGAGCTGAAGTTAAATGGGGCATGGTTCACTACGATGTTCAATTAATGGGGGGAGCTGTTCTTCACGGTGGTAACATTGCTGAGATGCAAACAGGGGAAGGTAAAACGTTGGTAGCAACGCTTCCTGTATACTTAAACGCACTTTCTGGAAAAGGTGTTCACGTGGTAACAGTGAATGACTACCTAGCAAAACGTGACTCTGAGTGGATGGGACCTTTGTACCAATTCCACGGATTAAAAGTAGATTGTATCGATAAACACCGTCCAAATTCTGAGGAACGTCGTTTGGCTTACTTAGCAGATATTACATTTGGAACGAATAACGAATTTGGTTTTGACTACTTGCGTGACAACATGGCAGGAGCAGTTGATGAGTTAGTACAACAAAAACATCATTTCGCGATTGTCGATGAGGTCGATTCAGTATTGATTGATGATGCGCGTACGCCATTAATTATTTCTGGTCCTACGCCACGTGGTGACGAACACGAATTCTACGAATTAAAACCACGCGTTGAATCAATTGTTTCAGCTCAAAAAAGTTACATCAACCAATGTTTAGCAGATGCCAAACGTTTATTGGTTGCAATTAATGGAACAGTTGATGCAGGACAAGATTCGAAGAAAATGATTGAAGAAGGTGGAATTGCCTTACTTCGTGCTCATCGTGGTTTACCTAAGAATAAAGAATTAATTAAATATTTATCAGAGCCGGGAATTAAAGCGCATTTGCAAAAAACGGAGAACTTCTATATGCAAGAACAAGGAAAGCATATGAAGAAAATCGACGTTGAGTTATTCTTTGTGATTGATGAGAAAAACAATACAATTGAGTTAACAAGCAAAGGAATTGACTTAATTTCAGGAAATGACGAGCGTGACTTCTATGTGATGCCTGATATCGGTTCTGAAATTGCAAAATTGCAAAAAGAAGGATTAGAGAAAGAAGCATTCTTAGAGCGTAAAGATGCGTTGGTACGTGATTACAGTATCAAATCTGAGCGTATTCACTCGATTAACCAATTATTGAAAGCGTATACCCTATTCGAAATCGAAAATGAATACGTGATTTTGGATGGTAAAGTGAAAATCGTTGATGAGCAAACAGGACGTATCATGGAAGGTCGTCGTTACTCTGACGGTTTACACCAAGCGATTGAAGCAAAAGAAAATGTACAAGTAGAAGCAGCAACGCAAACATACGCGACGATCACGCTACAAAACTACTTTAGAATGTACCACAAATTATGTGGTATGACAGGTACAGCCGAAACAGAAGCAAAAGAATTCTGGGATATTTACAACTTGGAAGTAATTGTTGTTCCAACGAATAGACAAGCTGTACGTATTGACCAAAACGACTTAGTTTTCAAAACGGCTCGTGAGAAATTTGATGCTGTAATTAATGAAACAGAAAAATTAGTTGCTGAAGGAAGACCAGTATTGGTTGGTACAACAACAGTTGAAATTTCTGAATATTTAAGTGCTTTACTTACACGCAGAGGAATTAAACATCAAGTATTGAATGCGAAACACCACCAACGTGAGGCGGAAATTGTTGCGGATGCTGGTAAAGCTGGAGCTGTAACAATCGCTACGAATATGGCTGGTCGTGGTACCGATATCAAACTTGGTGAAGGCGTTAAAGATGCTGGTGGTTTAGCAATCATTGGTACTGAGCGTCACGATTCACGTCGTGTTGACCGTCAGTTAAGAGGTCGTTCTGGTCGTCAAGGGGATCCAGGTTCTTCTCAATTCTTCGTTTCATTGGAAGATGATTTGATGCGTAAATTCGGTTCAGAGCGTATTGCTAAGTTAATGGACAGAATGGGCTTGAAAGAAGGAGAAGTTATTACACACAGTATGGTTTCTAAATCAATCGAGCGTGCACAGAAAAAAGTGGAAGAAAACAACTTTGGTGTTCGTAAACGTTTGTTGGAATATGATGATGTAATGAACGCTCAACGTAAAGCTATTTACAAAAAACGTAAAAATGCACTTTATGGAGATCGTTTAGATTTAGACATCGACAACATGTTCTATGATGTATGTGAAACAACCGTATTGGCGCATACAAAAGACGATTTCGAAGCATTTGAATTAGACTTATTACGTTTGATTGGAATCGAATCACCAGTTTCTCAAGAAGAATACAAAACGGTTGATCGTCAAGATTTAGTTGAAAAAGTTTATAATTCAATGTTCGAACAATACATGCGTAAAAATGAGAAAATTGCTCACAAAGCATTCCCTCAAATTAAACATGTGTACGAAACAATGTCTGATCAATACAAAAACATTGTGTTCCCATTATCTGATGGACGTAGAGAAGTTCGCATGGTGATTGACTTGAAAGATGCATACGAATCTGAAGGTAAAGAAATCACTAAATCATTCGAGAAAAACATCATTTTAGGAATGATTGACAACGAATGGAAAGAGCATTTGCGTGAAATGGATGATCTTCGTTCAGCTGTAAACAACGCACAATACGAGCAAAAAGATCCATTATTGGTTTACAAATTGGAATCGTTCGAATTGTTTAAAGCAATGTTGTCTCGCTTAAATGCTGAAGCAATCGAGTTATTGATGAAATTGGATTTACCAATTGTTCAAGAAGTTGAAAGTACAAACAGTGAAGTAACTCATCAGCACAATTATGATAAAGCACAATTGAACCAAGGTTCAGATTCGAATACTTCTTCGACTTCTGCTCCACGTTTCTCTGGAAGTGATGGTTATCAGCAAGCAATTCAAAACTCTATGCAACAACCTGAGAAATCTCAACCAGTTGTGGCAGACCCGAAAATTGGACGTAATGACGCTTGTCCTTGTGGAAGTGGCAAGAAATACAAACAATGTCACGGTAAATAATTAAACTAATTTTCCCGAGATGAAAGGCATACAAACGATTTCCATTATTGGAACAGGTAACGTGGCTTTTCATCTCGGGAATTCTTTTTTTGACCAAGGAATTATCATTTCATCGGTTTTTGGTCGCAATCAAAGAGAAGCAGAAGCTTTTGCTAATCAATGGAAATCCAAATCTGTTGATCACATTTCAGAACTTGAAGCGGATTTAATTCTAGTTTGTGTCAGTGATGACGCTATTTCGTCAATCATCCAGCAATTGTCGACATCTCAAAAAATCGCTTACACTTCAGGTTCAATTGAACTTTCAAGTTTCATGAATCATGAGAACGTTGGTGTCTTCTACCCGCTTCAAACATTTTCAAAGAACAAAGAACTGAACTTAAACGAAGTTCCATTTCTAATTGAAGGAAAAACGCCAGAGCTTTCACAAGAGTTATTTGATTTAGCTTGGAATTTGAGCAGCAAAGTTTCATTCGCCAATTCTTCAGACCGAAAGAAATATCATTTAGCAGCGGTTTGGGTAAACAATTTCACCAATCATTTGGCTTTTCAGTCGAAAGCAATTATTGATAAGCACGAATTGAACTGGGACTACTTGTTACCTTTGTTAAAAGAAACAACAGCTAAATTGTTGACATTGGATCCGTATGACGCTCAAACTGGACCTGCACGAAGAAATGATCAAACAGTTATTTCGGCGCATGCAGACATGTTAGAAGGAATACAAAAAGAACTTTATCTACTCCTTTCAAAAAGTATAAACGACACGTACAACACACATGATTAGTTACAAAGAACGATTGAATCACATCACCACATTCCTTTTTGATGTTGATGGAGTATTGACCAATGGAGATGTACTTTTATTTCAGAATGAAATCTTACGCACCTTGAATTCACGTGATGCGTATGCTATTCAGTATGCGATTAAAATGGGTTATAAAATTATCATTGTTACTGGAGGAAATTCACAAGATGTAAAAGACCGCTTATTGGGATTGGGTGTACAAGAAGTCCATCTTTCTTCGTTCAATAAAATGAATGTCTATAACGATATCAAAGAGCGCCATAGTTTGACAGATGCTGAGATTTTATACATGGGTGACGACATTCCGGATTATCAAGTTATGAAACACGCTGGTGTTGCTGCTTGTCCACAAGATGCTGCTGTTGAAATCAAAGCAATAAGTCACTATCAATCGCCGTTTAATGGCGGAAGACATTGTGTACGTGACGTAATTGAACAAACGTTACGCGTGCAAAAGAAATGGTTCACAGCCGAAGCTTTTGAATGGTAAAATGACAAATCAAGCGAGATGGATTTTAGGAATATTGGTGTTAATTAAAATTAGCATTGGTCTTCTATTTATTACCCATCATTCCATTGATTTAGATGAACCCTTTTCCATTTTTCATGCACAAAACAACTTAAGTGACTTATTTGGGATTTTCAAAAACGAAAACAATCCACCACTCCACTTTTTGTTGTTGCATTTCTGGGAACAAGCATTCGGAATTTCACCATTTGCAGTTCGTTCACTTTCATTGATTTTTTCAGTATTAACAGTAGTTGTCTTGTTTAAAATTGGTCTGAAGTTCTTTTCACAGCAAGTCGCTATTTTCACCTGTTTATTCTTCATTTTTTCAGATTTCCATCACTATTACGGACTTGAAGCGCGTACCTATTCCCTTCTAGTTTTTGAATATTCAATCCTCATTTACCTTCTGTTAAAACTCATTTTAACGCCAAAAGAAAGTACATGGAAAACCTTTTTAGTACTTGGCATTGTCAATCTTGCGTTGTTTTATACGCATTATATTTCTCTGTTAATTTTCCTTTCTGAAGGCTTCCTTTTAGTGGCATTCATTCGTTCTTACAATTGGAAAAACTTACTCATTACCATCGGGATCGTGATTGTTGGTTTACTTCCTTGGATTTCCACTTTGGTTGGACGCGTAAGCAATGTCACAAAAGCTGGGACTTGGCTAACACAAGCAACATATACCGAATTGTATGGTTTTCTCAATAAATTTTTGAACAACAAATGGGTATTTGCTATAGTGCTTATGCTCGGCGTACTTTACCTTCTGACGCATTTCACTCAATCTAAAAATAATCGTCAAGGTTCAGGGAGAATCTATTTTACGCTGAGTTCTTTATTTATCCTTCCGTTTTTAGCGGCGTTTATACTCTCGCGTTTTCAAATTGCTGAAGTCTATTATGACCGTTATTTGTTCTTCTTAACACTGCCTCTTTTCATCGGTTTAAGCTACTTTTTTCTTTCTATTCAGCACTTTTCAATCTACGCATTGGCGAGCATTTTAATCGCATTTATCGTATGTTTCGATTACACACCTGAAAACAATCGGGAAACAGATCAGATCGTTGCATTTGTCAAGAAAAACAAGGTGGATAACATCGTGATTTTTCCAGAATATTACGACATTCATTTTTTATATTATTACAATCAAAACTGGTTTAAAGACATTGATATTCGTCATAAATTGAAAGCCAATCATATCTATCCTTTGATGGATGTACAAAAAGTAAAAGAATTAAATCTGACAGGAACGATTGCTGTTGTGGATGCAGATTTTCAATTTCTTCAAGCCAATCAAAACGTTAAGAAAAGTTTTTTATTAAATGGTTACACCTTAATAAAAGCACAACAATTTAAAGGAAATTTTACTGTCTATCTCTTTTCGAACTAGTTAGTAAACACACAATTTAATTGATTTCACGACTTTGTTTTCTTGAATAACACGAAGGTAATACATTCCTTTTGTGAATGAAGAAGCATCAATCGTTGAACCGTTTTCAATACGATATTCGCCTAACATTCTTCCATTTAAATCGACTAATTGAATTGTTCGTTCTTGATTAGATTTAAACTGTACTAGACCTGAAGTTGGATTTGGAAATACAGTAAAATCACTAAAATCGCTATTCTCCTCATTGATGTTTACCAAATCATATATTTCATTACTTGAAATATCGTTTAAGTTTATGGTTGGAAAATCCGCATTTGGTCCAACTTTGTAGACGAATACACTACTTCCACCCATTCCTGGCATCGTCATGTAACCAACAACAACAACGCCTTCATCATTTGTCAATGCAAGCTCTTCATTTCTATCTTCACCCGGAAATCCAACTGAACAGAAAGCGGCATCCCAAATAAGATTATCATAAAAACGTGTAATATCAGCATCAAAGCTACTTGAAGCAGACAATTCATTATTGTGAAACGAGGATAAAAACACTTTACCACCTGTTCCATACGGCATTACATGGTCGTAAATTGTTGTACCTGAAGATTGATCACTTGCTTCCCATAACACCGCGCCTGCATAGCTCATTTGCACACGGTATTCATCAATTTCATCGGATTGCGGTAATTGGCGCTTTCCAACAGCATAAATAGTCCCAAAACGGAAATAGAAATCATAGAGCCCGTACGATCCATTTGGTCCAAATTCTTTTTCAAGTAATACATTACCGTCTTTATCAAATTTCACTAACACGCCTTTCGAATAGGTAGAATCAACATTGTATTTATGCCCTACAGCGTAAAAGGTATTTGCGTCAAACTGGTGAATCGATTGTAATCCATCTTCGCCCGCAGAACCAAAGTTTCGCGTCCACAAAGTATCGCCGTTTTTATCCGTTTTAATTATGTAATAATTTTGGTCACCATTCGTTGTTCCTGTTGTTTCACCGACCATGTAAATCATTGAATCAGCAGTAAAAAGTGCATCATTCACTTTGTCCCAACCAGGATGATTGTAGTGTTTTTGAACAAGTTCATTGCCGTCCTTATCTGTCTTTACCAAATAGGCATTGTAAGATCCTGTTCCCAATGAGTTTGAATAGCCTGTGATGTAGAAAATGCTATCATTCCAATTCAAGACACGTTTCCCCCAATCACTTTCTGTTCCGCCGTAATTACGTGACCAAACATAATCGCCGTTTTTGTCCAATTTCAATAAAAAAGCTTGAGCTGGAGAATCGCTAAAACTACTTGAACTTCCAGTTACCAAGTAAGAACTATCGCTCAACTGAACAACTCCCTCGCCATAATCATACCCGTCATTTGTGTAGATTTTGAAAAACTTCACTTGTCCGAATCCAACAAAAGCATTCAGCAACAAAACAGTAAGAACTATAACTAACTTTCTCATATTTTATATCTTAAGCGAAGAATAACTGATTTTCCTTTTCCCTGATTTGAAACGAGTCCAACAACATCTTCTGAAGCCAATGCAACTGTCATGTTTTTGAATGAACTTTGTGCATACAACCCGGCTCTAAAACGAGTAAATCCACCATAACTAGCATTTACGCCGAATGACAACCATGAATTTGCTCTAACATGCGCTCCTCCAAAAACCAAAGGCGCATACGTTGAAATTGTATACAAACGAACGCCAAAAAATCCTTGTAAACGCTGCTGACTTGATTCATCAACTATTTTACCGACTTGGATATAACCAGGTAAAATGCGAAACTTTGTCACTGATAATGAGTCAATTCCCAATGTATCCAAAATGCTTGTTCCATTATCCAAGACATTCGAATTGCCAATTAACTGATCAAACGTAAATCCTTCAAACGTTAAAAGCGTATCTACTTTATAACGCGTAAGTTTGGATGTCATTTGGGCAAATCCAATGTTTTTTGCTTGCAATTGAATTATAGCTGATTTCTCTGGATTGATTGTCACAGCGAAACGATAATCAACATCTAGTCCAACACCATATCCTTTCATAAATGAAGAAGAACCTGCAAAATCAAACTGTCCATCTAAGGTCAAACTGACAGAATCACCGCTTTCGGATTGATATAAATACCCATCGTTGATGAAACCTTCCGCATAATTCGAAAAATTATAATAATTCAAGGAAAGCGAACTTTTTGATTTTTTATCAATTGCACCAAAACCAATCTTTTGAAAAGTAATTGCTGAAAATTTACTTCCAGAAAAATCCGCATCGCCGCCTAAATAACGTTCATTTCCAAAAAACGTCAAGCCAAATAAATCCTTTGCATAAATCGCAGATGCGTAATTGTAATATCCTGCCTTGACAACGAATCCATATTTTTCGTTTTTGAACAGATT
>JBDKHH010000271.1:0-2900 GCA_039797785.1 Bacteroidota bacterium
TTTTTTGTCGATAAACCAATCGATAATTACCTGGTTGTAATTGGAATCCGCCATTCAATAGCGTATCATCTAAATTACAAACCCATTCCATGTTCCCATTTTCACGAATCACAAAAACCTGCGCAATAACTGCTGTAGATGTTTTGTACGTAAAAGAACCTGGAGCTTGGATGTCAATATTGATAGTGCTACTTTGAGTAACATCAACAGTTGTATAGGTTCTTGGCAATGTTAATATTTCCAAGTCATATTTTCCAACAATGTACTTTCCTGTAGTATTCACTTTTTGCACATTAATCGTTGCTGGATTCGTACTTTGCATTACACGAATTTCCAATGGATATTGTTTTGTAGCATTGACAAATCGTGGCTTAATATAGCCTTGAGGTGCGTCAACGATGATGGTGTTGTGAACATTCTTTTTAAGGATAATGTTCTTTTTTTCAATCATTGGTAGCGTATTCACGACTAAGTCGTACTTCATTGCTGGATCAATAATTAAAGTATCTGGATTTCCGTAACGGTTTAACGTATGTACGAAAGTGTATTTTAAGTTTTTCGTACCAGCTTCATACAGGAACATTGTTACGTCAGTTTCCTTTGGATTTTTGTAAATATCGTTCAAGTTAATTTGAACAGTAGTGTTCACCAAGGCCTTGTTTACGACATTTTTCAATACATTACGAAATGCATCCTTTGTTTCTGCATCGGCATATTCACCAATACAGTTGAATTTATCCAAATACGATAAATCCATTCCAAGTCCAATTACAAATGGAGTTACTTTAACACCCTTGTCTTTGAGTTTTTTTGCAATCACACACGGATCATTATCACATGCTTCTAAACCATCGGTTATTAGAATGATGATATTACGCGAATTTTGATCAGGGAAATCTTCTGCCGCAGCCTCCAATGAACGAGCAATTGGGGTTGTTCCTTTTGCAACAATGGATTTTATGCGGTATTTAACCTTGTCATAATTATCTGCACCAAATGGAATTTCCAATTTTGTATCATTACAATCTTGGTAGGTTGCAGTAATGGGAGACTGATGACCGTAAACGCGCAAGGCTATTTCCAAATTGGGAGTTCCTTTCAAACTATCGACGCTTTGAGCCAATAGTTCTTTTGCCGCTTCGATACGCGTTTGTGCTCCTTCCCAATTTGCATTCATACTATTTGATGCATCGAGAATAAAAAGTATGCGCGTCAATTTTTCTTGTCCAAAAACAAGAGGTGAACTGAATAATAGCGCTATGAGTAGGAGCTTTTTCAATTAATAATCTCCCAACGTTTCTTCTAACTGACCCAATGCGTTCGCTAATTGTTCTGGATTTGGTGCAACACCGTGCCATTTGTGAGAGCCCATCATGAAGTCAACTCCTTGACCCATTTCTGTTTTCATAATGATAACAACTGGCTTTCCGTGACCACAAAGTGCTTGTGCTTTGGAAATAGTATTTTTCATGTCTTGCATATCGTGACCGTTCATTTCAAGAACCTCCCAACCAAAAGCTTGCCATTTTTGTCCTAAGTTACCTAATGACAAAACTGTTTCAACATCACCATCAATTTGACGACCGTTGTAATCAATTGTTGCAATCACATTATCAACCTTATTTGCCGCAGCGTACATTGCCGCTTCCCAGATTTGACCTTCTTGTAATTCTCCGTCTCCATGTAAACAATACACCAACGATTTGTCACCATTTAATTTTTTAGTCAAAGCAGCACCAATCGCAACGGATAATCCTTGTCCTAATGAACCAGATGCCATGCGAATTCCAGGTAATTTTTTATCTGTTGATGGATGACCTTGAAGTTTAGATGATAATTTTCTAAATGTTCCTAAATCAGCCACAGGGAAATAACCAGCACGTGCTAAAACACTATACCACACTGGAGAAATATGTCCGTTTGACAAGAAAAATAGATCTTCATTCTTACCATCCATTGTAAAATCTTTTGGATTATGGTTCATAACCTCAAAATACAATAAAGTTAAAAAATCGGCACAACCTAAAGATCCACCTGGGTGACCAGAATTCACTTCTGAAACCATTCTTAAAATATCTCGTCTTACCTGTGAAGCAATTTTCTCTAATTCTAAATTTTCCATTCTTTTTAAATGTCGCTGTTTGTTATTGCAAAACTAACTTTAATTATTAATTTTAACCTTGATAAAATGTAACTTTTATCCCCAAATGCAACTTTTTTTAAACAATTTGGGTCTATGCTTATACCTTATTAAATTATAAACAAATGAGATTAATTTTTTCCATTTTTCTAATGTTATTAGGATCTGGTATTTATGCCCAGGTAATGATAAATTCGACGGAATATCAACATTTAAAAGAAACGAATAGTCTAGCGGGTGTTCAATTGTTTCAAGATACAACCATATACAATACCGAAAGTTTTGTAATCTCGCCGACTTACAATACAAAATCGAATGGTTGTGAATGTTATGTAGAACCTGACGCATCATATTCGCTTGCCCTTGCGCCAAACGATGATGGTTCTTCTGATACAATTCAATTGCCTTTTTCAGTTTGTTTATATGGTCAAACATTCAATCAAATTTTCATCAACAACAATGGGAATGTTACGTTCAATAGTGCAATGGGAACTTTTAGTGCAACTGCATTCCCGTCGAATGGAGATGCAATTATTGCTCCTTTCTGGGGTGATGTAGATACACGTAACGGACTTGGTCAGGTGCTTTATAAAATAACACCCAGTGCTGTATATGTGAACTGGGTTGATGTGGGGTATTACAGTATGCATGGTGATTTAAGAAATACCTTTCAGCTTGTATTAACGGATGGTGCAGATCCAGCCATTGAAGGTGGAAATGTAGCTTTTTGTTACAAAGATATGGCATGGACAACGGGGGA